>NZ_JBPCXO010000392.1:0-31080 GCF_051008435.1 Endozoicomonas sp.
GGCTCATTGAGAGTGGCTTGTAAATAGGCACAGACCAAGCCAAAACACAGACCTTTGTTGTCCAGTTCATCTTCGTCATAGTTATAGTCATGGTCATCATCAGACAAAAAAACAGTATTTCTTTGTAGGTGCCGCCAGGTATCCTGGCTTTCAGAGACTTCAGAGCAGGTTTTTTCCGGAAGGTGGTGAAGGTAGCCCGATTGAACAGGCGAGTGCGGTTGACTGGCAAAGAGGGACGTATGAAACAGAAAAAGTATCAGTAGCAACGTAAAAGACAGTGAGAAGTTATAGACGACCCAGTAGCAAGTGGTTCTGCCTTCTTTCATACTGCTCAACACCCAAAAAATCAAGTTCATCAGAGACAGTGCAATATAGTCAGAAAACCAGAAGCTCGCAAAGCTCAGTCTTCTCCATGAACCTGACTGACAGCCCTCTCTGATTACGTTTATTACTCAAATTGGATTTTCTAGCAGGCGGCTTTTAAGTTTCTGGATGACCATGTTCATAGCAATCAATGGGGCAACAACGTCTTGTGCATAAATACTGCAAGATGACATTTCTTTAGGATAATTAAACTCCGAATAGACATCCTGAAGTTTTTCTATCTTCTCCTGATCATTTTGGTTAGCTTGGTCTATTTGAATAAGCCTGAATTCAAGTCATAAGCGCATAACCCATGACTTGAATTCAGGGGGGCATCAATGCGTAAGTCCTAAATGTCTTTTTTCATCCAGTCAATCCTCACCGTCAATCATGATCTGATGCACCAGAGCAAGAGATAGCTTAAGATCAGACAGTTCGAAAATTTAAAGACACTGGTCAATATAATCCTGCTGAAGGGTTTTCAGGCTCTCTTTGGTGAAGATGTCGGTATGGGTGTCTGCTTTCGTGAGGCGGTTCAGGCAGCGCTCCTGCTCGGTATCCGTTTCACGCATTTCTCTTGGCAGTAGAGTAACATTCACCAGTTCTCTGTTGCCCTTCGTATCTACCTGCTCTACGAAACTGCCTACACAGCATAAAGCGCAATCAGACAGCCCCTTGGTCACTTTTTGTGCATAGTTAGCGTTCATCCCATAACCCACGAGAGCGCTGGGTGTTATTTTTCGGCGTATTTCGAACTTCTGTGGAGAAATAATCGACAGCTGTTCGATACTGCCAAAGCAGCGATCACCCCCCTCAACAAACAACGTCTGGGTTAATGTATTGGTATTGGGAACCTGCTTTTCCAGTGAGATACCTTCAACCAGAAAAGCCTGGCTAAATATGCCACTGCCACCGTAGTTGGCTGAGTAACTCATCAGAACCTGCTGATTTTCCATCTGTCCAATCAGTTTATAGCTGGAGTAGGTGGGTAAACCCGTTTCACTGTTGTCTTTGGGTTGGTCGTTCTTCTCAAAAACAGCCTGCCAGGGTGCGGGTTCTTTGAAAGGGTACTTGATGTATTTGTTCAGACAACTGTCGAGGTTAATGGTTTTCTGCCCTGATGACTGAGTGGCTTTTTCCAGACTGGCGAAAGGCTCAAAGCAGAGAGGGTGAATAATGTCCCTCTCTTTAGCCTGAGATTCCGGAAGAATCCCCAGAAACAGAATAAACAGCCATAAAAGAGGGTTTCTCATAGACAGAGAGGAGCTAGGGCATCGGGTTATTCTCATCGTTCATCCAGCCTTCCAGTATGATTTGTGCTGCCATACCATCGACCGGATTAGAGCCATAGTGCCCACTATGTCCCAGTTTATTTGCCCAGTCTTTGGCTTCAAAAGAGCTTAGACGCTCATCAGCTTCATAGAAAGGCAGGTTGTATCGACCATGGAGTCGTTTGCCGAATTTTCTGGCCCGCATGGACATCTGAGACTCAGTGCCATCCATGTTCAGTGGAATACCCACAACCACCGCATCCGGTTTCCATTCCTCAAGCAGGGCAGTGACATCATCCCAGTTAGGGATACCGTCCCGTGCTTTGATGGAAGGAAGGGCTGTTGCTGTTCGGGTGACAGCCTGACCGATGGCCACACCAATATTACGTGTGCCAAAGTCGAAGCCCATCAATGTATTCAGTTTCTTTTCAGTCATACTTTCTTTAATGCGGATAGAGACACTTTTTCGCTATAGGTATCTGTAGAATTATGCGTGACCCACCTGGTCAGAGAGCAGTCTCAGATCGACACCCAATGACTCAGCGGCAGCGTCCAGACGTCGCTGGAAAGGTGTCTCGAAAATAATTTGTTGATTGGCTGTGCAGGTGAGCCAGGCGTTATCTGTTAACTCTTTCTCAAGCTGGCCACTGCCCCAGCCAGCATAACCCAGGGCAACCAGTGAGTCATCAGGGCCTTCGTCTCGGGCCATGGCGAGCAGGATATCCCTTGAAGTGGTTAACTGTAACCCCTGGCCGATTGCCAGACTGGATTCCCAGTGATCCTTGCCGGAGTGAAGCACAAAGCCCCGTTCAACAGCTACAGGTCCCCCGGCATAAACAGCGTCGGGGCTGAGAAAACATTCGTCCGCTTCCTTGATACCCACCTGGTTGAAAATTTCACCGAGAGTCAGCTCGGTTGGGCGATTAACAATAATGCCTAATGCACCGCCGGGGCTGTGTTCACAAACCAGTGTCAGAGTGCCAGCAAAAGAGGGATCGGCCATGCGGGGCATAGCGATCAGGAAATGGTTCTTGAGACTTTGGAAGGTTTCACTGCTCATAGGGGGAGTATCGGGGCAAAATGCCCCGATAGCAAATAAAGGGATGAATTCCTGCAGGCAGTGATAGGATTACTGACTGAAGAGTCTGTCCCCTTTTTCAAAGCGCCAGGTGCGAATGATTTCCACCATGTCATAATCCCTCAAATCGTCGGTGAAAGGTGCATAGGGAGCAGCGAGCCTGACGATTCTGATGGCAGCATCATCCAGAACGTTGTAACCGGAAGATTTCAAGATCTCAACATTGGACAGGGTACCGTCACGGTTAATGGCCACCATCAGGCGAAGTTCGCCATACAATTTCTGCTGGCGAGCTTGAGCAGGATAATTCAGGTTACCGATACGCTCTACTTTCTGCCGCCAGGCATTCTTATAAGCTGCACCGGGTTCAAGCATGGTTGATGCGGCAGTCAGTCGTTTGACCCGTGGACGTTTGGCATACTCCTGGCGCTGATCACTGAGCTGAGCTTCGAGGCTCGCAATCTCCTGACGAAGATCTATATGTTTGCGTGGTTCAGCTTCTTTGGGCTGCTCAGGAGTGGGCTGACTGATCTCTTCACTGTCCTGAACTTTTTTCTTACTTTCAGCTCTTGTGACAACCTGAGGGGTTTTCTTGGCCTGGGTTTTGGGAGCGGCTGCTTCCTGAGGCTTAAGTTCAACCTCACTGATTTTGTTGTCCTGGATGTCGGCCTTACGATCGGTAGTCGGTGTGGCTTTCTTCTCAAGCGTGCCACTGCCCTGCTGGTTCAGCTGGGCAAGAAAGTCTGCGTCTTCAGGCTTTTGCTGACTTTTGTAGGTCGCAAGGGTCACTTCGAGTGTTTTGGGGGGTGGGGCCTTGTCTTCAAGTCCAAAAGACAGACCGAGCACAATCACGGCATGAATTGCGGCTGCCATGAACAGGGTAAAGCCTAAACGGTCGGCGGAAGAAACGGTCGTCATTGACGGAGCGGGCCTCTTGAATACTGCATCCTGGATCTTATTGTTGATCTCCCTGGAGGCTGGCCAGGAATTGTGCTTTAGCATAAAACTCTATAGAACGAGTCATCTTATTCACTGCTTGTGAGCGAATAGTTGACCTATTTAAACACATTAAGTGAAAAAGAGGGCCGTTCTTTCTGAGCTTTAGAACCAGCTACCTATTCCTGGCCAGCCTCACTCGCATTGTCATCAATGAACATAGGGCACGCAAGCACTGCTTGCAGGATTTGGGAACTTATTTCCAGTGTTAAAAAAGGATTGTGCAGTATCATAACAACTCCTCTCAACATGGCTGAAGGGAGGAGTCGTTATCGCTGATCATCAAACAGACAGCTTTTCTTCTATTTTGTCCATCAGCATGTCGCCAATGCTGATACCAAACTGGTCATCCAGCTGTCGTATACAGGTGGGAGAGGTGACATTGATCTCGGTAAGGTAGTCGCCAATGACATCCAGTCCTACAAACAGCAGGCCTTTCTCTTTCAAAACAGGCGCCACCTGTTCGGCGATCCAGTAGTCCTTTTCGGTCAGTTCCTGGCCTACACCGCTGCCGCCTGCTGCCAGGTTTCCACGTAATTCACCTTCTGCGGGAATACGAGCCAGTGCATAAGGTACGGGTTCACCATCGATCAGCAGAATGCGTTTGTCTCCGGCCTTGATCTGGGGAATATACTTTTGAATCATGGCTTGTTGCTGACCATGCTGGGTCAGCGTTTCAAGGATGACACTGAAATTCTGGTCATCCGGGTGGGTTCTGAAAATAGATGAGCCACCCATACCGTCGAGGGGCTTGAGCACAACATCACCATGCTTTTCTGCAAAGGCTTTCAGGTGCCGAGCGCTGCGAGCTACCATGACTGGCGGTGTGCACTGAGGGAACAGAGTGGCAAACATTTTTTCGTTGCAGTCACGAATGCTCTGAGGTTTGTTTACGACCAGAGTGCCCGAGGTTTCAGCCTGTTCAAGCAGGTAGGTGCTGTAAATAAACTCCATATCGAAAGGAGGGTCTTTGCGCATCAAAATGACATTCAATGAACTGAGCGGCTCTTCCTGCCTTTCACCCAGAGAGTAAAAGTCTTCCGGGTTGTAGCGAGCCTGCAAGGGACGCATGCTGCCATAGGCGACACCCTCTGACTGATACAGGTCTTCTTGCTGCATATAGAACAGCTCCCAGCCTTTTTTCTGGGCTGCGACCAGCATCGCCAGAGTACTGTCCTTTTTGTATTCGATGGACTCGATAGGATCCATCACGACGCCAAGTTTAATAGTCATTGCAAGTCCGGGCCGGTCAAAACTCGCAGTGTATCCTTAATTGAGTCCTTCATCGACCCAGTATTTGGTTCCCTGCAAGGTAGCCTGGGCAACAAGGCCACTCTCTGTCAGCTGGTAGACAGTAATCCCCAGATTCGCGTTGGCCACCCCTCCGATTAATTCACCACCCTTGTCGCCTGATTTGGCGGCGGCATCGGCCTGTCCGGTAAAGTCCCAGCCATCCTTGATAAACTTTTTCAGCGAGTCATGGTTTTCAAAAATAATCACTGCCCTGAAATCCTTGATTCCCAAGCCTGGTCCAATACCCGCACTGGCCATTCTCATATAGGTATCAGAGTCATCGTCGTTGTCTCTGACGACGCCATAACCGCTGCCCGCACTGAGAAAAATGATATTACTGTTAATGTTACTGAAAACAGCATAGCCGGCAGAGTTTTCTAATTGTGCTTCAGTGCTGGGTTTTGCCCTGAACAGCATGGCCAGCGTTTCTGTCCGCATTGAGTTGATATAGGCTTGCTTGTCGTTCTTGGACTTACCCTGAATGCTGGAGCAACCAGAGATCAAAAGAACCAGTATCAGGGGGAAAATACGAAGGGACTGCATGAAGGGCTCCTTAGAAAAGAAATAGCAGGCAGTTGTAAACTACCTGCATAAGGAGCTAAGGAGCCTGTACAGGCTCCAGGTGACTTACTTTGCAGGTGAGGCCAGTGCCTGCCCCATCTTGATTTTAGACCCGGCTTCGTATTGCTCAAGCCAGTCAATCTGGTCTTTACCAAACAGTACTATTGCTGTGGAACCCATCTTGAATCGGCCCATTTCGTCACCCCGGTTCAGGGAGACATGCTCAGCAGAACCTTCTCCATATTCGAAAGTACGAACTTTCTTTCTGATGGGGGTAACCAGTCCTGACCAAACGGTTTCAATACTGGCAACAATCATGGCTCCTACCATGATGACCGCCATGGGACCACGTTCAGTGTCATAAATGGCCACTACCCGTTCGTTACGGGCAAACAGGTTGGGAATGTTTTCGACAGTGCCCTGATTAACAGAAAACAAACGACCCGGTACGTGAATCATTTTGCGCAGGGTGCCACCAAAAGGGATGTGAACCCGGTGGTAGTCACGGGGAGAAAGATAGATCGTAGCAAACTTCCCGCCCATGAATTCCTGACCAAGGTCTCCGTCTCCACCCAACAGTTCAATCAGGCTGTAGTCGTGTCCCTTGGCTTGGAAGACCCTGCCGTCCTCTATGTGACCCAGCTGGCTGACTTCGCCATCTGCGGGGCTGACAATCAGGCTCTCATCTTCTGGCAGAGGGCGCATGCCTTCTTTCAGAGAGCGAGTGAAAAAGTCATTGAAATGCAGGTAGTCTTCAGGATTCTCGCGTTCAGCCTCGCTCATATCAACATCATACTGTTTGATGATGCGACGGATCAGTGCATTCTTGAATCTGGGGCAGGCGCTCTCGACAAAGCAGTATACCGCCCGTGAAATAAGATGGTGTGGCAGGCAATATTGTATAAAAGCGAATAATCGTTCTTTCACAGTCAGGACTCATCCTGTTTTTGAGTGATGTTGGATTGTAATGATGCAGACAGAATCTCACAAGTAAGCTCTGAGAAAGACGGATTGTACTATCGTTTTATTAAGCGGTGCAGTCATTTTCAGGGTCTACAAGGGGAGTGTCATGAAATCCATAACTGCTTTCGTTATTTCTTTTTTATTGTTCCAGTTTGGACCGGCATTAGCTTCTGATGTGAGCTATCGAATCATTGAACCTCAGACCGCTGTGAATATCTTGAAGAGAGCAGAAGCCGATCGGCAAAGAGTGTGGGGTAAAAAGAGACAGCTTTGGGTGGTTGAGAGTCTGATTCATTGGTTTGAACAGTTTCCCGGTCATTCTGTACCAAACGAAATACAGTCCTATCTTGACCAGGGCTACACACTGGTGGCAGCCAATATAAGTTTCACTACCACTACGGGTGGCGCCTATGTCAGTGTCAAAGAGATTATTGATCGAGATGACAGGCTGACCGTAGTGTTAATTCGACCAAGATCCACCTGTCAGATCGTGAATAAACAATTTAAAAATGTTTCATTTGCCATGCTGCTCGAAGCTAAAGGCAAGCCGGTTAATATCGCCATAGAATCCCTTCCTATGGTCTGTCAGACAACGCCATGATCTGCAGTCTGCTTCATGGCGTTGTCTGAGATAAATCGTTTCAGACTTCAATAGGCGTATCTGGCAGGTTTCCCCACTCTGACCAGGAACCATCGTAAGCTCTAATAGAGAATCCCAGAGACTTACCCACCAGATAGGTGAAACCAGAACGGTGATGACTCTGACAGTGAGTAATCACGTTCTTATCCCGGGTGATGCCCAGTTGCTCAAGGATGTCAGCTATGTCGCTGCGAATTCTTAGATTGCGTTCATGATCCATGGCCAGAGTCCATTCAAGGTTCACGGCACCAGGAATGTGACCCGCCCTTTGCGAGAAAACTTTTTCGCCCCGGTATTCACCAGCCGACCGGGCATCCCAGATCACCGTGTCTGGATCTTCCAGTGAGTTAATGATGAAGTCTTTGCTGGCAAGAACAGAGTCATCAATCTGGATATTGATCTGAGTAGGTTCGGGGCGATTAATCGTGCTTTCGGTGGGGTGATTTTCTTTGAGCCAGACGTGTGCGCCACCATTCAGATAACTGCACTTCTTATGACCAATCACATCCAGAGTCCAGATAAAGCGGCCTGCCCAGCCACCGCCTTCGTCGTCATAAACAACAATATGTTTATCTTCGCTGTAGCCAATATTGGCGAGCATTTGTTCCAGTTGCTCAATGGGTGGAAGCTTGCCTGCGGCAGGCTGAACACCTGAAACCATGCTTTGAGGAGCAACGTGAATAGCACCGGGAACATGAGATTGGTTGTACAGTCGTGGGTTGCAAAGGTCGACTATCAGCAGGTCTTCATGCCCCAGAAGAGGCACCAGTTGTTCAGCTTCAAGGATCAGCGGAAGATCTTCAATCGGATTCATTTATTGTGTTCGTTCATGGCTCATGAGATGGGATGAAAGCATATGCCATCAAAGAGGGGATGGGTAGGGGAGAGTCGGGGTATCCTGCCAGGGAAACTTGTTCATATCAGGCTTGGTGTAAGGGATCTCGGTGAAGTTCATGTTTAAGGCACCAGGAGGGCTCATTAAATAAATGGAGGATGCAACCGGTGCAAAACCAGCATGAAAGTGAAAAATGGATTTCACAACCACGATCTCCAGTTGTGCCATTGACAGCCCAAAGCGGGTAAACACTTCAGGATGAAACACCTGGGTCCTGATACTGTTCACAATAATAAAAACCCCCTGACATTTCAGGCAGACACTGTCCCCGCAGGGAACAGGGATAGCCGTATCGCCGGACTGTGGAAAGCGCTGCATCATGGTGGGAATGCACTCAATGACTTCGACATCAAGGTCCAGAGGGTGACCGGAATCACGGCTGGTCTTGCCGCCCAGTCTGACTTTCAGGGAGCTGCCTTTCCCCGCCTTCATGGCAATAGACACCACTTGTGGGTCATAAATCATGCCTAATGCAGCATGAGCAATCTGCTGCTCCAGCATATACTCAGCGCAAAAGTTGAGTCGCTGGGAGCCCCTCCCCCGGCATTGTCAGACAAATCAGCAAGAACAATGGGGCTGCCATTTTTTGGCTCTGTTCTCGCCCTGGAGAATGCAGTCTCCATCGTCAAAGGCTGAATCAGCAGTTCATGGCGCAAGTTGAATACTTTTTCTGCCAGCTGTCTTGCTGTTTCTATAGCCAGCTCCTTGTCATCATCTGCAATCACCAGAATACGGGTACCGCAGTCGGCCACATCACCATAAGGAAAGCAGTGAGCCATTTCTGCAGTGATTATTCCGGGTTGTTCACTGACCGTTTTGAAATGTTCTACCAGACTTTTCATGGGTTCATTAGTGGTGGGGTAGAGATTAATGATTCGGCAGTCATACAGAGCCATAACCGGTTTGGTTTTGCTTAAAACCGTATCGGCACACATCAGCAACAAATCCCCAGCTCGTTCCAGAATGTCGGTGTGAGGATACTCACGGTAGATGGTGATCAGGTCAGACTGTTCAACCAGTGTTCGGGTCAGGTGGCAGTGGGGATCCAGTTCGACTCCAATAGTGATGTCAGGTCCGACAATGTTCCTTACCCGGCGGACAATGTCTCCTTCACAGTCATCGTAACCTTCGGCAACCATTGCACCATGGAGTGGCAGTATCACCATGTCGACTGGCAAAGACTGTTGAAGACTTTTCAGTAATTCTTCTCGCAACTGTTCGTAAGCGCTTCGGGTTGTGATGCCACCGGGCTCTGCCACCGCGATAAAAGAGGGAATGAGTTGCCATTGCTGCTCATCGGCGATTTTTTGCAGATGGCTTTCTATCAGGCATTCATTGGGAAGATCCTGCGAGTGTGATGCGGACCGAGAGGAGATGAAATCTTCATATCTGGTAGGTACAGGAGAAAAAGTATTGGTTTCTGTAATGATGCCACCGGTAAATATTCTCATCTTCATAGCTTTCCCATGGGTCAGTCTGCGAAGATGAGAATAGACCAGTCAGGCGTCCAGCGAGTCCAGAATCTGTTTGTAACTAAACATTCTTTCTTCCAGAATTTCTCCCTCTTCCAGAGCCTGTTTCAATGCACAGCCGGGCTCTTTCTCATGTTTACAGTCCCGGAACCGGCAATAACCCAGATAGGGCCTGAATTCCCTGAAACCTTCAAGAACCGACTGGGCATCAATATGCCAGAGACCGAACTCTCGAATGCCAGGTGAGTCTATCAACATGCCACCTGCGGGAAAGTGGAATAGTTTTGCAGCCGTCGTGGTGTGCATCCCTTTGCCGGTGGATTCGGAAAGATCGCCTACACGAGTGTCTACACCGGGCAGCAGGGAATTAACCAGAGAAGATTTACCCACACCACTTTGCCCTACAAAGACACTGACATGCTCATCAAGCAAAGCCTTGAGAGGTGCCAGTCCATCTTCAGAGCGGGTAGAGGCCCTAAGTACCTGATAACCAATGTCTTCATAAACCGACAGAAGGTCATCCAGTAGTTCCATACCCTCTTCATCGAGCAAGTCAATTTTGTTCAGCAAAAGAACCGGCTCGATACCCACTGTTTCAGCAGCTACCAGGTAGCGGTCAATCAGGTTGGTGTGGGGCATGGGTACCGGTGCTATGACCAGTACGATGTAGTTTATGTTGGCTGCAACCGGCTTGATCCGACCATGGTTGTCAGGTCGGGTCAGAAGGCTGAGCCGGTCTTCAAGAGCAACAACAACACCGGTTTCATCTTTCTGGGACTGACGCCATACCACACGGTCTCCGGTCACCAAAGGGGGGAGATTGCTCCTGAGATGGCATCGACGAACACTCCCCGGCTGGCCTAATGGCTCAATATCCAGGGTTGCTCCGTAGTGGGCAATGATCAGACCCTGCTGTTCAGATCCCAGGTTGTCGTCCTGTAATTCCTGCTCAATGAGCTGTTCCCGTTTCTGGGCCCGGGAAATACGTTCCTGTTGGACTTTCTCTATGCGCCACTTCTGTTTGCGCGTTAGTTTGCGCTTACTCATGGTTTGCTCAAGGTTTTACCTGATCTGCTGAATAGGATTCTGGCTTGTTCATGGCAAATTGCCCGGAATAGCCTTGATCTTGCTGGTTCTGAACTGTGAAAGCCATTTTGCTATGTCACTGTAGCTCTGTAGAGAAATATGCAAAATATTTTTCTTCGCTCATGGCTATATATTTTAAATGCAACTAGCTGAAATAATTGAAAATTTCATGATTTTTGCCTTGATGGGCAGAAGAAGCTAATTGATATTGAGCCACAAAGCGGTCAGTTGGGAACGAGTGTAGATTTCACGGAGAGATTATGATCGGTTAAACTTAATAAGTCAGCCATGGCTTTCTTCATTTGCAAATATTTTTTCTGTGAAAATGTCAAAGGATTGGGTTCAGGGCTATTTCTAGGTAAAAAGTACCTTAGGAATTTAAAGCTCCGGGTCGTATTCACTGCAGCCGGGCTGGCGCATCTCTCTAATGAAATCGGGTGCTTGATGGCTAAAGCGGACAACCTTGTCTGGATCGACCTGGAAATGACCGGTCTGGATCCTGAACATGACCAAATTCTGGAAATTGCGACGATTGTCACAGATGGTCAGCTGAACTTTATTGCTGAAGGCCCGGTGATTGCGGTGCATCAAAGTGATGCTGTCCTTGAGAATATGAATGAATGGTGCATTAAGACGCATGGTGAAACAGGGCTGACTCAGAGAGTCCGCGAGAGTAAAATTCATCAGGAAGAAGCTGAGCAGATGACACTGGAGTTTCTCAGACAGCATTCTGACGTAGGTGCCTCACCCATGTGCGGCAACAGTATTGGTCAGGATCGTCGTTTTCTGAATCGTTATATGCCGGAGTTACACAACTTCTTCCATTACCGGAATGTAGATGTCAGTACGCTGAAAGAACTGGCAAGAAGATGGAAACCAGAAATTCTTGGTCAATACACCAAGAAAGGCACTCATCTGGCGTTGGAAGATATTCGCGAGTCCATTGAAGAGCTTCGTTTCTACCGCCAACACTTTATTCAGTCCTGATGAGTTAACTCAGCACCTCTGCATGCAATCAGCAAAAAATAATAAGAACAGCCACTCTGTCAAAGAGTGGCTGTTCTTATTCATTACCAGTCCACTCCACGCCAAAATAGACTTTAATCGGTTCTCTCTATAAGGTTTCTTTCAAGTATTCAGCTGTTACCCGCAGCGCGAACAATAAAAACATCTTAAAGGTCATACCATGACAGTATCCCCTGAAAAGTCAGAGAGCAGTCTGGCTTATCCACAGACCCGAAAAGACGACACGATTGATCATTATTTTGGTGTTGAAATCAGTGATCCCTATCGCTGGCTGGAAGATGACCTCAGTGATGAAACGGCTGAATGGGTTAAAACCCAAAACAAAATGACTCAGTCTTACCTGAAGCAGATTCCGTATCGTGACAAGATTCAATCAACACTAAGAGACCTGATGGACTTTGAGAAAGTGCTGACCCCTTTTGTAGAAGGCGGCGTCACCTACTTCTACAGAAATGAAGGTTTGCAGAACCAGTTTGTTCTCTATCGCCAGAAAGAAGGCTCTGAGCCAGAGGTCTTTCTGGATCCCAATACTTTCAGTGAAGACGGAACCACATCTCTGGCTGGCATCAACTTTTCCACGTCTGGCAAGCTGGCGGCTTTCCAGAAGTCTGAGGCAGGAAGTGACTGGACCTCAATTCATGTGATTGATTGTGAGTCAGGCGAGTTACTTGAAACGCCGCTGACAGACGTTAAATTCAGTGGTGCCAGCTGGTTGGGTGAGGAAGGTTTTTTCTACTCCTCCTATGACAAGCCAGAAGGCAGTGAGTTATCTGCCAAGACCGATCAACACAAGTTGTATTTCCACGAACTGGGCACCTCTCAGTCTGAAGACAGCATCATTTATGGTGCCTCTGACTCAGAAAAACATCGTTACGTGGGCGGTACCGTCACCGAAGATGATCGTTATCTGCTGGTCAGTGCCCAGGAGTCTACTTCTGGTAACCGGCTTTATTTAAAAGATCTGTCGGACATTGACTCAGCGTTGGTCACAATCGTTGATCATCTGGAATCGGATACCTATCTGTTTGATAGCGATGAACAGTTTCTCTGTCTCCAGACCAACAGGAACAGCCCCAATCAGCGAGTGGTCAAAGTCGCTCTGGATCATCCGCAGGAAGAAAACTGGGAAGACCTGATTCCTGAAGCGGAGCACACACTGGATGCCATTTCCGGGGCAGGCTTCATCTTTGCTCATTACATGGTGGATGCCGTTTCAAAAGTCTTTCAGTATGACTTGGCAGGTAAGCAGATCCGTGAGATCACACTCCCGGATCTGGGTTCGGCAGAGGGTTTTACCGGTAAAAGTAAACAGAAAACGCTTTACTACAGTTTTACCAACTTCAAAACTCCGGGCAGGGTGTATGCTCTGGATCCTGCCAGTGGTGAGTCTTCGGTATACAAGATACCCAAGTGTGCTTTTGACAGTGATCAATACGTCAGTAAACAGGTTTTCTATACCTCTAAAGACGGCACAAAGGTGCCGATGACGATCAATCATCACAAAGATCTTAAGCTCGATGGTAATACCCCCACCATTTTATACGGTTATGGTGGTTTTAATGTCAGCCTGACACCTTATTACAGTTCAGCGATCGCAGCCTGGTTATCATTGGGCGGCGTTTATGTTGTTGCTAACATGCGAGGAGGGGGCGAATACGGCAAGAAGTGGCACCTGGAAGGAACCCAACGTCAGAAACAAAATGTTTTTGATGACTTCATCGCTGCTGCTGAATATTTGGTTGAAGAGAAGTACACCTCCAGTGATCATCTGGCCATCCAGGGTGGCTCGAACGGTGGTCTACTGGTTGGCGCCTGTATGACCCAGAGGCCAGATCTTTTCAAGGTAGCTTTGCCAGCAGTGGGCGTACTGGACATGCTGCGTTATCACAAATTCACTTCTGGAGCAGGTTGGGCCTACGATTATGGTACTTCAGAAGACAGTGCAAAAATATTTGAGTACCTTCATGGGTATTCGCCTCTGCATAATGTCAGGGAGGGTATTGAGTACCCGGCGACAATGGTAACCACCGGTGATCACGATGACCGGGTAGTGCCTGCTCATTCCTTCAAGTATGCCGCTGAGCTTCAGTCAAAACAGTCTGGCAGCAATCCAACCCTGATACGTATTGAAACCGATGCCGGTCATGGCGCAGGTAAACCAACCAGCAAAATGATCGAAGAGTATGCTGATGTATTTGCCTTTGCGTTGTTCAATATGGGCGTTAAAAAGCTGAACTAATGGGGCAGAGGGTTCAGAGTATCGTTTTGGACCCTCAACCCAGTTTTGCCAGAAACTGTTTCATCTCTCTGGAGTTACGCAGGCGAACAAACTGGATATGTGAGTAACGTTCGTCCTTCATCACAGCCGAGTATAGGACTTGAGTCTTCTTGTAGGTTTTTAAAGTCCACAGAAGGATAGAGTCCTTGCTGAAAAGCTTTCCCAGAGTCTCTATATTACCTGTATCTTTCCAGATCTCCTTGCCTGAGATAATTCTATAAATAGCTCGTTTGAGCGCCTGTAAGAGTGTTCTGGTAAGAGAAAAGTCGATCCAGACAACCCAATCGGCCTGTTGGAATCTGATGTCATGGGTTTTTGTATAATTGCCATCCAGAACCCATGCAGGTTGATTCACAGCAGCTTTGAGCCGATCCAAAAATATCTGTTGTTCAACGGGTGTCCAGTCTGGGCCCCAAAATAGACTGTCTATTTCAATATGAGGAATAGACAGCTTTTCAGAGAGCTTTTTAGCCAGAGTCGATTTGCCGCTACCACTGGCTCCTACAATATTTATTTTCATTGTTCTATTTAGAATGGGAGATGTTCGTGAAGGTAATTCAAGGCTGAGACATAAACAGGATGCCAGTCATTGTCGGAGGGTTCA
Source organism: Endozoicomonas sp. (assembly GCF_051008435.1). Lineage (GTDB taxonomy): Bacteria > Pseudomonadota > Gammaproteobacteria > Pseudomonadales > Endozoicomonadaceae > Endozoicomonas_A. The sequence goes on from NZ_JBPCXO010000392.1 coordinate 14,527, forward strand.
TGCAGTGGGTACCAGAAAAAATGGAAGGAGTGACCGCCGTCATCTTCACAAAAGTGTGTCCATGAAACGGGAAGGTTGCCCGCTTCACAGAGGATAAAGTGCCATTGCTGACCTTGGAAGTCTGATGACCATGAGCCCAGATACTTTTTAACGCTGGCCTCCAAAATACCGGACTCTTCTCTCAGTTCTCTCAACGCTGCCTGACTCAGTGTCTCTTCTTTTTCCAGGATTCCCTTGACCAGCTGTACGCCAGCCAGAGGATGTTGGAAAACAAGAATCTCTTGAACATGACTTTGATTTCGAATGACCACAGGACAGACCTTGAGCTTGCGAAACTCAAGTAAATTAAGGTCGAGTTGAGACAGTGCAACTGTTTCATCCATGAAGGTTTTCGCCCTGGTCAGGTAATATTAAGTTCCAATAAGGTGTCACCGTCGTCCAGTTCTCCGATCTCTGAGAAACCAAACTTTTTATAGACTTTGGCGGCTTCCAGGTTTGAGGGTTTATGCATGGTTCGCAGTTGTTTGCCATTCAGGACTTTCACTTCCTCAACAAGTTGTTCCAAGGCTTTGGAGCCAATCCCCTGACCCTGGTATGACTTATCGATCATAAAGCGGAATAGCCAATAAAGCTCCAGATCTTCTGGTTCATCTTCGTGGCAATAGGAAAGCAGACCGACCACTTTATCATGGTTGTAGATGGCTCTGACCCGGTGATGGGGTTCAAATTTAGATTGGGCGATGGTATCGCCGTTTGGAGCTAGAAAATGCTGTTGTTCAGGAAGTAGCCTGAGACGCAGGCAGTCGAGATAATTGTCTTTATCAACTTCGCGAAGTTCGACCATGCAGTATGGGTTCTTTCTTATTATGAGACAGCTACCATAGCCTTTATTGGTACGATGATCCAGAGTCGTATGTTTGTTAAGTCTTATGTCTGAGACTGCATCTGGCTGATGGCTTCAACCAGGCAGATACTGTAAGCTGCCCACCCCTCCATGTCTTCAGCTCCGTTCTGCTGAATGACGCCAACCGAGAATGTTTCATGAGTTTTGACTCGCTGGGGTTATCAGCTCCCATCCTTCAAGCTGTTGCAGAGCAGGGATATGACACCCCTTCGCCGATCCAGTTGCAAGCAATACCTGCTGTGCTGGAAGGTCGGGATGTGATGGCCGCCGCACAGACCGGCACCGGGAAAACGGCTGGTTTCACCTTGCCATTGCTGGAAAAGCTGGCGAAAGGCCCCCGTGTTCAACCAAACCAGGTTCGGGCATTAATCCTGACTCCCACGCGAGAGCTGGCTGCTCAAGTGGCAGAAAGTGTAGAAACCTACAGTCGTCATCTTCCTCTACGTTCAACGGTGGTATTTGGGGGGGTAAAGATTAATCCCCAGATGATGAGGCTGAGAAGAGGGGTGGATGTACTGGTGGCAACTCCAGGCCGTTTGCTGGATCTTTATAACCAGAATGCTTTGAAGTTCAAACAGTTGGAAGTGCTGGTTCTGGATGAAGCCGATCGCATGCTGGATATGGGCTTTATTCATGATATTCGAAAGATTTTGGCCGTATTGCCCAAGAGTCGGCAGAACTTGCTGTTTTCTGCGACCTTTTCGGATGACATTCGTAATCTGGCCAAAGGACTGGTTAAGTCTCCAGTAGAAATCTCGGTAACGCCCCGAAATGCTACCGCCAAGACGGTGGAACAGTGGATTTGTCCGGTTGATAAAAGCAAAAAAGCCGCTTTGCTGACCCGATTGATTCAGGAAAATGACTGGAGCCAGGTTCTGGTGTTTACCCGAACCAAACATGGTGCCAATCGTCTTACCCGTCATCTTGAGGGCAAGGGGATTCAGGCAGCTGCTATTCATGGCAACAAGAGTCAGAATGCACGGACAAAAGCGCTGGCTGAATTTAAAAGCGGAGCCATTCGCATTCTGGTGGCTACGGACATTGCTGCCCGGGGTCTGGATATTGATCAGTTACCGCAAGTTGTTAACTTTGATTTGCCGAATGTAGCAGAAGATTATGTTCATAGAATTGGTCGAACAGGCCGGGCTGGGGCTACTGGCGAGGCCGTGTCTCTGGTTTGTGCAGATGAATTCAAAGAGCTGGTGGCTATTGAAAAGTTAACCCGTCAGGTCATTGATAGAGAAATCATCCCTGGCTTTGTACCAGCCAATACCTTACCTGAGTCGAAACTGGATACCCGTCCTCCAAAGCGCAAGAAACCCAAAAAGCCAAAGACTCCCAGAGTTGAGCATCAGGATGGCCAGCGTTCCGGGGACGTTTCCAGAGGTCATAAACCGGCTACTCCGGCAAAACGTAAACAGACGGCGGAAACGAAAGAAGTCGTTAGAAAACCAAGGCGCAGGAAGCCCAGGCCAAAAGTGTCAGATTAGTAGAAAAAAGCCAGTCATAACGATTGACTGGCTCTATCCATTATACCGGGGACTGGGAAATATGCTGGTGCCGGATCAGCCACTGCCCGGAATGGTTTTCCAGAAAAACAGTGACCCTGATGCGAGTCTCTTCAGATCCTTTGACTTGTAAAATCATACAAAGGCAGGCTGCTTCACCAAACTGGTAAACCGTAGGCTCACCCATATCCGCTTCAAACGGCTCGCTGGAATCGAAATATTCCGTGAATCGCTTTCTCAGGGCTTCCCGTTCATTCAGATTTACATGCAGACCAAAACTGTGGGGTTCATCGTCCGTGACGAATAATGACATGATGCCGTGAACATCTTTCGTCTGAATGTAATGATCGTACTGTTTAACAATATGAAGAAAGGGGGTGAGTGATTCACCCGAGAGTTTTACAGACATGATGGAAAACCTTTGGAATCTACGTCTCAATAGCTCCTAAGGGTAGTTCATGTGCTGGTTTGTGGATAACCGAAGCAGGTTGTGATTCTTTGATTTGTATCAATTCTGTTCACACAGTCGCTGCTTATTATGGCGTCACCCCCCTTTTCTCTTTTCTGGATTCTACTGAATGCGTTCACTTCTGAAGCCCCTCGTTCTGGGAATGGCTCTCTCTACTGCATTGGTTGGTTGTACTTCTCTGACTGAACAGGCCAACACTGCACCTTCTTATGAGGAGCAGAAACAGATCAATGATCTGGTTCAAACCGGAATGTATTACTACTGGAACGGTGGCGATCTCAAGAAGGTAGAACGGGAGTTTTTTAAAGGCATTACCCTGAAGGGCAAATTCGACGTTGTAGAAGCGTCTTTCGAACAGGCCAGCGAACTGGCCCCTGATCGTCTGGATCTTCGCTTCGGTATTGCTTCTACCCAGATCATCCAGAGTAAGGTCGAAGACGCCATTCAAACCTATGAAGACATTCTGGAAATGGATCCGGAAAATTTTGATGCAGGCATTCTGGCAGCGGCCTACAAGAAAGTCTCCGGAGACAGGGACGGCTATGAAACGATCATGGCTGACCTTGGCCACCGTTATCCCGAGCAGACGGCGGATTACCTGAATGCTTTTGAGCGTACCGATACTTTTATGGCGACTGAGCTGAATACCAAGGCCTCATTCAATCGTCACCACAATCACACGATTGTGACTCTGGGTTATGCCCTGTCGCCTGAAGGTGAAATGCGCCAGCCATTGATTGATCGTCTGGAGCAAACACTGGCTGCCGCTACCAGAAACCCTGAAGCGACTATTATCGTCAGTGGTGGTGTGCCCAATGGTGGTGTGACTGAATCGTTCCTGATGAAGCAGTGGTTGGTGGAAAAAGGGGTATCAGCTGACCGTGTTTACATGGATGACAAAGCCAAGGACACCGTAGGTAATGCACTTTATTCAACGGAAATCATGAAGGATATAGGGACTGAACATGTGACTTTGATTTCTTCAGCCAGTCATATGCGTCGTGCGTTAAGCATCTTTGCTGAAGTAGCTGACCGTGAACATGTCGACATCAGTTTCGATAACCTGGTGGCCATGGATTTTGATTCCATGGATGAAGCCATGACCCTTTCAGCCAATGAATCTCTGGTTATTTACCGTGATATGCTCCGTGGCTCCGGTATCTGGGCTTATCCTGGGCTGCAGATTTAATCTTTTGACTGTGGGCTGTGCTGCAAAAGAGCCCAGTCCACATGCTCTTTCACCAGCTCCGAGGGATAATCCTGACGTTGGTGAAGAGCCGCTACTATTTTCTCGGTGGTTGGGGCGTTGCCCAGACTTACCGCCAGGTTTCTTAACCAGCTTTCAAAGCCTGCCCGTCGAATAGGGGAGCCTGCCGTTCGTTCCAGAAACTCTTCTTCAGTCCACAGAAACAGGTCAGCCAGATCGCTGTTATCCAGATGATGTCGTGGCTGAAAGTCGTTTTCCTGGGTATGTTTGGCAAAGCGATTCCAGGGACAGGTAAGCTGACAGTCGTCACAGCCAAATACCCTGTTACCCATTTTACTGCGCAACTCAATGGGAATGGGGCCGCTGTTTTCAATGGTCAGATAGGAAATGCACTTTCGGGCGTCGATTTTGTAGGGCTCTACAATGGCTCCAGTAGGACAGATATCCATACAGGCGCTGCATCGACCACAATGATTCTTTTCATAAGGTTCATCTGTGGGCAGCGGCAAATTGGTAAAGAGTTCTCCCAGAAAAAAGAAAGAGCCCGCCTGGCGGTTAATAATCAGCGAATGTTTACCCATCCAGCCAAGCCCTGCCTGCTGTGCGAGAGGTCTTTCCATAACCGGTGCACTGTCAACAAAAGCCCGGTAGCCATGCTCACCCACCGTTTCTTCTATTTTCTTTCCGAGCTGGGTTAATCGTTTACGAATCAGCTTGTGGTAATCACGTCCCAGAGCGTAGCGGGAGATATAAGCTTTCTCCGGTTTGTTTAGTATCTTGACAGTCTCTGTTTCTGCCGGAAGGTAATCCATTCTGACCGAGATGACCCGAATAACGCCCTCATGGAGTTTTTCAGGATGGCATCGGAGTTCCTTATGCCGCTCCATATACTCCAGGTCACCGTGAAGTCCCTGGTCCAGCCACTCCTGAAAATGCTTTTTATCCCGTTCTGGAACTTTGGCTTCCGTAATGCCCGCAGCTTGAAAGCCCAGTTCTCTGGCCCACAGGCGAATGTTTTCAGCCAGTTTGTGATAATCAAGGCTGTCTGGAGTGGTATTGGAAGTGGACACGTTAATTCAGTTGCTGCCAGGAAAGAGTCTAAGAGTGTAGATATTGCATTCTAACACACCCATTTTTGAGAATGAGAGGCATCAATAGATTAGGGGTATAGAAACAATAAAGACGGGTGTATGATCCTTAAGTCGATCGAATTATAAAAAGAATAACATCATTGAATGTATTTCGATTCTGAACTGGGTTGTTAGTCGGTCAAGGAAGGCAAGCTATCGAGTCAGAGACTATCAAGGCATAACACACGTGGAGATGTTAACTGGCTGTGGAATGCAACAGGGACCGATGTAGACATTATTAAAAGCAGGACAAGCCAATGATCAATATCAGTCAGTTTAAAACACTCTCGCCAACCAGTTGCCATTGGATTGATGGTGCTAAGCAGCCTGTAGGAAGCCAGGCAAAGCCAGATAAGGCGTTGCCTGATTATGCCAAAGAATCTTTTTATTACGCCAATACTCACCAGAAAAATGGTGGTTTGCAGATTAAGCCAGCCAGTAAAGGGGATTATGAAGGCGTTTATATTCCCTATGAAAACGATAAAGCTACATTTTCAAAAAGTATTGTCAGTGGTTTTATTGCCAGTGGTGGCTTTTCCGGTTGTACCTTCCAACTCTATAACGATGGTAATGGACGTGTGCTGGGCACTCATATCTATCAAGGGGGTGGTCAGCACCGGGATCTTGAATACGAAGCGGCAGTGGCCGGCTGGGAGCTGCTTTACACCTGGGAAACTAATGGCTTGATGAATGACCCTACCATGACAAAAAGTGGTTTTGTCATGGCCATTGTTCAACCCAATGTTATTGATATCGTAGCCGTACGCTTAACCGGAGCCGGCAGATCTGAAAAAATTCTTGCCCAGAACCGAATCGCTGACTGGAAAAATTATAATGGTGGTGCATACGGTGGCTCAGTGGGGGGCGTAACAACCAAACCTGTGGGGCGCGGACAGAGAGCCATGTCAGTCTGATAGATTGACCCCCCTTTGAGAGAGCGCTTAAAAAAAGGTAAAGTAAGTGCTCCTATACCTGTAAACCATGATTAAATTAACAATTTACAGGGAAAATAAGGACAAGCTTGAGAAGTAAGTCATAAATCGGATTTTTGTGTCAGGAAAACCTGAATCAGATTATTATAATTCTCTCCGCTTAATGTAGGTATTTAGCTAGAGGCAGTGCAAATGGAAAGTGCCAGTAGCGTAGTTTGGGATATTTCGCATTTTAACGAAAAGAAAAAAGCTGCAGACTTTTTTGATTCATTGAGAACGGTCTTTGCAGTATATAGTCCTGGAACTTCACAGATTTACACCAACTACGATGTGTTTTGGAGCACCTATAACAAGGAAAAGCTGGTGGTATTACCCAATCAGCATGCTCATCACGACACCTTTTTTGAAATCGAGCAGGATGCAACCCGGGCTTCCGGTATCTTTGTGATTCCCGGCGAAATTCTCGGCCGTGAAGAGCTGCATGTTGCTTTACCGAAAAGCAAAGGACGAAAGACAAAGCCTGTGCTTGCCGAAAGAGGCATTGAGATGTTTGCCAAGGCTTATGAAGATCGTTTTCCCGGTAAGTACTTTGTCCCCATTGTGACCACTGGTGATTTGCGAGAATTCAATCAAAGAGCTCCCCTGCTTCATCTTCATATGTTGGACGTAACTCGTCTGAAGGGATTGTCACCTTTTAAACGTGAAGACCTTAAGCAGTCAATTGTCTCTCGTCTGGAGAATATCCGGGACATACAGGTGGCCTGACTCAACCCGTTCAGGTCATTCATTACCTTGATAGGACAGTCAGCCTTTCTCTGACAGATAGCCTGCACCCTGAGAATCTGTTTCAGATTTGAAGATCCCTATACCAAGAAAGGCCATTACGATAGCCAGCAAGGGGCTGAGCAGGTTGAACAGTGCCCATGGAGCAAAGTCCAAAACACTGACCCCCAGTGTGGCCGAATAGAACAGTCCTGCAGTGGTCCAGGGGATCAGGGCGGTCGTCAGGGTTGCACCTTCTTCCAGTGATCTGGACAGCATGGCAGGGTCCAATTCTCGTTTCTGATAAGCCTCTTTGTAGAGTTGTCCTCCCAGAATAATGGAAAGGTAAGCTTCCCCCAGGCACATGTTACTGAGCAGTCCGGTACTGATTATGGTGGCAATTAAAGACCCAGTACTCTTTACGCGACAGATCACACCTTTTAGCAGGGCCGTCACTATGCCCACTTTGTTCAGTACACCTCCCAGGGCCAGGGCAATCAGACACAGTGACAGTGTCCACATCCTATTCTGGATTCCACCGCGACTGAGCAGACTGTTCAGTGTTGCCAACTCTGTATCAGCCTGGTGCCCCTTCTGAAGACTGTTCAAAAAGTGACTCACACTGACATCCTGTACTGCCAGGGCAATAAAGCCAGCGGTGATAATGCTGGCCAGCATGGCAATTTCAGGAGCCATCCTGCGCTGGCTGCAGATCACCATGACTGCCATTGGCAGCAAAGCCCATAACGAAATGGAAAAACTGGATGACAAGGCTTCCTGCATGACTCGGGTAGACCCCAGCAAATTCTGATTGACGCTGTACGAGAAACCGATGGCTGTAAAAAGCATCAAGGCAAGGATGTAAGCAGGAAGTGAAGTCCACGCCATGACTCTGATGTGTTTGAACAACGGAGCATCCGCACTCATTGCAGAGAGGTTGGTTGTATCGGAAACCGGGGACAGCTTGTCTCCACAACTGGCCCCTGAAATCACAACGCCTGCGATCAAAGGCAGCGGAATATCCATGGCAGAGCCAACTTCCAACAGGACTACGCCGGCAGTAGCAACCGTTCCCATGCGGTTCCGGTTAAGAGTGACATGAGTGTGCAGAGTATCAGGCTGACAGGCAAAAACAGGGGTGGGCTGAGATACTCCAGACCATAGTAAATCAGCCAGGCCACAGTACCGCTCTCAATGAAGGCAGCGACCAGCATCCCGATGATGATAAAAATATAAATTGCCCCCAGACCTTTCTGGATACCGTCACTCATGCCTGAGCGCATCGAATGGAAGGAGTACCCCAGCCGGTGACCATGAAAGCAGGCCCAAGCCAAAGCCATGATCAGCAAGAGATGAAGGTTGATTTCCAGCCAGAAAATACCTGTTGAGATCAGCAGAAAAATACCAGAAAAACAGAGAGCGGCCTGACTGAAGCCGGGCGTTTTAATTGATTTCATGAGCAATGAAAAATACGTTGTGAGAAAAGGCAGACCCGAGAGAAAAGCCTGATTACGGGCCACATCGTAGACAGACTCATAGCTGTTTGCCCATCAAGATTAGGGTAAGCTAGTACTTGAAACTCATCTATTTATCCGGTTCAGTGAACCCTTAAAGTGATCTTATGAACGGCTTACTTGTGAAGGCATAGTTTGTTCTATGGCAATCAAGTATAACGCAGTCAGATAGCCGTTTTATGGGTTAACCCATAGAGGACAAATACATGAGTTTCGAGTACTAAAGGCAAAGGTAAATGCTTATGTACGATAGCGCTCAAATTAGCGCCGTTGACCGGCTGTATACCGCTGAGCAAGTCCGTCGACTGGATTGTACGGCGATCAATGATTTTCAGATCAATGGCTTTGAATTGATGAATCGGGCAGCTCGGGCAACTTTTCGATCCTTGATGAGTCACTGGCCAGATCTTCTTCATGGCAAGCGACTGCAGATCTTCTGTGGTGGCGGCAATAATGGCGGAGATGGCTATCTGGTGGCTATGCTGGCGGCAAAACGGGGGATTTCTGTTTCTGTCTGCTGCCTGTCATCTCCAGACAAGCTTTCGGGGGATCCCCGTTCAGCCTATGAGGCATGCATAGCCGAAGACGTTGAAGTTCAAGCATTTACACCAGAGAGCCTGCTCTTCGGCGATGTTATCGTTGATGCTATGTTAGGGACGGGGCTCACAAGAGAGGTTGAGGGGCATTATAAGGATGCCATCATTCGTATCAATGAGTTGGGTCGACCTGTTTTGGCCGTTGATATCCCAACGGGTCTCTGTGCTGATAGAGGTGTGCCTCTGGGGATTGCCATAAAAGCCGATGTGACGGTGACTTTTATTGGTATGAAAATAGGTCTGCTCTCAGGCAGAGGAAAAGAGCTGTCCGGACAGGTTGAATTTGCCGATCTTGATGTGCCAGAAGAGGTGTATGAAGCCTTCCCCAGTGAAGCGTTGAGATTGTCAGAAACCAGACTGAGTCACTGGATTAACCCCCGGGCCAGGGATTTACACAAAGGCGACAATGGACATGTTATGGTGGTGGCCGGCAATCATGGCATGCCGGGAGCCGCCATTATGTCGGCTGAAGCAGCATTATGCTCTGGGGCCGGAAGGGTCACAGTAGCGACTCGTCAGGAACATTTACTGGCGTTGGCAGCCCGTCGACCAGAGTTAATGGCATCGGCTGTCTCAGGTGCGCAAGACCTTCGTTCGTTAATAGAAGGCAAAGATCTTTTGGTCGTAGGGCCTGGTTTGGGAAAAGATTCGTGGGCCCGGGAGTTACTCACTGAAGTGCTGAAAGCCGAGTGTCCGGTGGTGGTGGATGCCGATGGCCTCAATCTTATCTCGGAAGATCCGGCGTTGCTTAAAGACCGAAAGTACCCGATGATTCTCACGCCTCATTCGGGTGAAGCGGCGAGATTACTGGAAACCCGGATTTCAACAATAAATGCTGATCGGGTTCATGCTGCAAAAGAACTATTCAACCGGTACGGAGCAGTGGTCGTATTAAAAGGAGCGGGAACTCTGGTATACGACGGAAAAAACCTGAATCTGTGCTCGGACGGTAATCCGGGCATGGCGGTAGCTGGTATGGGTGATGTACTCAGCGGTGTGATCGCCGCTCTTGCAGCTCAGGGGATAGAAGCCAGTGCTGCTGCAGCTTTAGGAGTCTGGCTACATGCAACAGGGGCAGATCGGTTAGCAGAGCTGCAGGGTGAAAGGGGCATGCTGGCGCTGGAAACAGTTCCTCATATAAGAAGTCAGCTAAATAAAATAGCCAACAGAAATGAATAATGAACGGGTTACTCCCGTTCTATTTAACGCAATAGTGAGTGTATGGAAGGCAGGATTGAACTGCTGATTGATAATGAGCAGGAAATGGTGCAGCTGGGTCAGGAGCTGGCTGAAGTCAGTGGCGGTCATGCCGTCATTTATCTGGTGGGGAATCTGGGGGCCGGAAAGACCACGTTGTGCCGGGGCATTCTTCATAGCCTGGGTCATCAGGGGGCCGTTAAAAGCCCTACGTATACGCTGGTTGAGCCATACAATGTTGACGGTCAGCAGGTTTATCACTTCGATTTGTATCGACTGGCGGATCCTGAAGAACTCGAGTTTATCGGGGGGCGGGATTATTTCGAAGAAGACTGCCTGTGTCTGATTGAGTGGCCCTGTAAAGGTAAAGGGGCTTTGCCAGATGCCGATCTGGAAGTGCAACTGGATTATAACCTGCCAGGACGCAAGAGCCTGATCAAAGCGGGGACTGAGCGTGGGAAGGTTATGTTGAAGCAGCTTCAGGGACGGCAGGAGGGTGAATGTCGTCAGGGATAAGGAAGTTCTTCATTAGAAAAATTGATAACACAGCAAAAACCGATACATCGATGATAGGCGTTATTATCAGTCGCTACATCGTGCTTTTTGCTGCTTTGTTGTTTCTTCCGTTGGAGTTGTTTGCGGCGCAGGTGAATGATATCCGTGTCTGGCGTTCTCCGGATAAAACTCGTCTGGTGTTTGACGTCTCCGGCGAGGTAGCCCACTCGCAGTTCTTTCTGGATAACCCACGAAGGCTGGTGCTAGATATTCGTGGTGCACGAAAGCCTGTTACGGTGGGTACTCCCAGCCTTAGCACGACTCCTATCAGCAAGATTCGTTATGGTGTTCGAAACAAAAAAGATTTACGCATCGTTCTGGATCTGAAAAATAAGGTCACCAGCAAAAGCTTCCTGCTTAAACCTAATGCCACATACGGCTATCGTCTTGTGGTGGATCTCTTTGATGGCCAGGCAAAAACGACTGCTCCAGTACGACAGCCCAGCCAACTGAGTTCCAGAAGAGATATTGTTGTGGCTATTGATGCTGGCCATGGTGGCGAAGATCCGGGTGCTTTGGCCTACGGTGGTGGGCATGAAAAAGCGGTTACATTGAACATAGCCAAAGACCTTGCTGCCCTGTTGAAAAAAGAGCCTGGTTTCAAACCCGTTCTGGTGAGAACCGGAGACTACTATATTCCACTGCGTGAGCGTTCCAGTGTTGCCCGTAAGTCAGGGGCAGACTTGTTTATCTCCATCCATGCTGATGCTTTTACTGATCGCAGAGCGAACGGTGCCTCTGTGTTTGCTCTGTCTCGAGGTGGTGCAACATCAGAGACTGCTCGTTGGTTGGCACAGAGGGAAAACTTGACGGATCAGATTGGCGGGGAAGGGGGTATTTCCCTGAGTGACAAGGACGATATTCTGGCGGGCGTTTTACTGGATCTGTCGATGACCTCAACACTGTCTTCCAGTTTGGAAGTCGGGGATATGGTGTTGAAGAACATAGGTACGATCAACAGATTGCATAAGAAGCAAGTTGAACAGGCTGCTTTTGTGGTTCTGAAGTCACCTGATATCCCTTCAATCCTGGTTGAAACTGGCTTTATATCTAACCCGAAAGAAGGGCGGAAGCTGAAAACCCGTGGTCATCAGCGTTCTTTGGCCCGGCAGATTTATAAAGGTGTCAAAAGTTACTTTGTGAAAAAGCCGCCACCGGGAACTTTGTTGGCCAAACTTAAGGCTGACGGTAAGGTAAATACTCGTCCAGACCAGTATGTGATCCAGGCGGGTGATACCCTGTCAGAGATTGCCAGTCGTTTTGATATCAGTCTGAGTTCCCTGAAAACAGCCAACCAAATCAGCCGTTCTGACCGGATCAGAACAGGACAGGTGCTGGTTATCCCTAACTAGGAGCCTGTCGGACTTATGCTTTCGAGCATAAATTCGACAGGCTCCTAGAGCCCATAGAGATTGTCAGCAGTGCTGACAGTCTGGTCAGTCCCTTTCTGAGGGTTTTCCCATAAATTGCCGGTATGTGGAAAATCCAAGGGGGGATCCAGCCATGCATGTGGGGGCTTCAGCTAATTCATCACCCGTCAGTTCGACCCGCTCATCAACGGATGAGCTGTCTCCCCGTGCGCGCCCGGATCATCTTTTCAATCAGAATAATTCTGTCAGCCGAGCTGGCAATCGAATTTTCAGCGATACCATTAAAACGCTGGATAATCGCTCAATTGAAGAATTTGAAAGGTTACCTGATTATTCTCCAGAGCTTGAAACACCTGAAGTCGACTTATCGGATTTGCTGGAATCGTATGAGGTCATTACCGAGTGCCCGGTACTTGATGCTGTTACTCAGCCCTCTTCAGAGGGGCTGCTGGGCTGGCTGAAAGATACCGCTTCTCTGCTGATTCATTACTCAACACTGGGGTATGTTCCCAAAAGAAAAAAACAGGTAGAAGCTCTGGTTCAGCTCATGCCTGAAGTCTGTGAGCAGATGGTCAGGATAGATCAGTCTGCAGTCGCTCCGCCTTCACCGTCTAGCTCTGTTAGCCTCAGGCCTGCACAGCCTCCAGTCGAAAATCCTGTGCGCCTCAGGCGACAAAAGCTGGTGCCCGAGAAGGTTTGGAAACAGAAAGAAATACAGAAAGAAATACAGAAAGAAATACAGAAAGAAATTGAAGCTCAGGAAGAGCAGTGCAAGCTGGCAAAAGAGCTGGAAGCGTTGGCAAAAGAAGTAAAAGAGACACCAGGACCGGAAAAACCACCGGTTATTGATGTGCTGACCGGTATACCAGTGCCTGAGCTTGAAAATAAGGTCTGGGAGTTCCTGGTCAAGTCTGCGGATATTATGACGCCGACAGGGGGGAAGGTAAAAGGGGCAGCCACCCAGGTTGTGTCAGAAGAAAAAGTAGAACAACTGCAGCAGTTGCTTAAAGGTGTCATGAAGGACCGGGTTCACTATGAAATCAGTGAAAACCTGGGGCGACGTATTCTCCAGGTAGCCAAAGTTTGTGGCTCAGCCAGTCCACTGCTGCCAGCTCTGACGTTATTGGGATACACCATTCCCGGTTGTCAGTTTATCCCGGCCATGCTGGCTCTGTGGCGACTCAAGGATTTCAAGAAAGAGATTTCTGCCCTGTACTACGATCGCAATGCGGCTCCCGCACTGGTTGATCTTACAATGAGCTGGGCGCCCACACTGGTGTACAGTTTGTTGGGGTTCTAATGACTTGGCAAAAGCGGATAGAGACTGATAGTCTTTCTGGCATTCAATGCTTATAAAATCGGACGGATTTACCTGCCTCTATGAAACCTATTCGTTTACTCGATACCCGTCTTGCTAACCAGATCGCTGCCGGTGAAGTGGTTGAACGCCCTGCGTCGGTGGTTAAAGAGTTGCTGGAAAACAGTCTTGATGCCGGGGCTAAAAGAGTCAATGTTGAGGTGGAAAGTGGTGGGGTCAAACTGATTCGTATCCGTGACGACGGACACGGTATTGCCAAAGATGATCTGGCACTGGCGCTTTCACGACATGCTACCAGCAAGATTTCCGAGCTGGAGGACCTTGAAGGTGTGGATACCCTTGGATTTCGGGGCGAAGCTCTGGCATCCATCAGTTCGGTCTCCCGTTTAACGCTCACCTCTCATGTTGAGGGGCAGGAATCTGGCTGGCAGGTGCGTACTGAAGGCCGTGATATGGGGGCGGTGGTCAATCCGGCTCCTCATCCGGTTGGCACCACCATTGAGGTTAAAGATCTGTTCTTTAATACACCGGCCCGGCGTAAGTTTTTGCGAACAGAAAAAACCGAGTTTTCACACCTGGAAGAGGTGGTTAAGCGACTGGCTCTCTCACGGTTTGATGCAGGGTTTGTTCTCAGACATAACCAGCGCAGCATCCATCAGTTGAGACCCTGCAGTACTCAGGCAGAAAAAGATCGCAGGGTTGCATCCTTATGTGGGCCGAAGTTTATTGAAAACTCGGTGATTATTGATGTCGAAGTGTCCGGGCTGAAGCTCTGGGGTTGGGTGGGATTGCCCACTTTTTCCCGATCCAGCGCAGATCTTCAGTACTTCTTTGTGAATGGTCGGGTCATCAGGGATAGGCTGGTGGCTCATGCTGTTCGCCAAGCCTACCGTGATGTGTTGTACGGTGGTAGACATCCGACTTTTGTCTTATACCTTGAGCTTGATCCGGCTCTGGTGGATGTCAACGTACACCCAACAAAACATGAAGTTCGATTCAGAGATGGCCGGACTGTCCATAATTTCCTGTTCAGTACTTTGCATCGTGCTTTAGGTGAGGTGTCGCCAGAAGATCAGCTGCCTTCGGCGGCTCTGTCTTCGCAGCCCCAAACCCAGGCTTCCGGTATTGAAGGCGGAGAGTTCAAAAATCAGGAAAGTATGCCGTTGTCCTTGGCTCCCGCCACCCCATCCTATGCCTTTGGAGCAGGGGCCGGGCACTCGTCATCAGCTTCGGGTGCAAGAGTAGCGAGAGACATGCCTCAGCCAGGACAGGTTCAGAAGCAGATACAGGCATACAGTGAGTTGTATGCTGCTGGTGCTCAGGAACGAAACGCTCTTCAGGAAGGTCAGTCTGTAGCCGTCAATGACGTGCCAGCTACTCAGCCTGTGTCGGTAAATTTGCCAGAACAAACAGCAGATATCCCACCGTTGGGTTTTGCCATTGCCCAGTTGAAAGGCATTTATATTCTCTCTGAAAACGAGCAGGGCATGATAGTGGTCGACATGCATGCTGCACATGAGCGCATCACTTATGAACGGATGAAGATCTCATGGAATGCTGATGGCATTAAAGCGCAGCCGCTGTTGGTGCCTAAATCCATTGCGGTCAGTGATCGTGAAGCGACCTGTGCAGAAGAGAATACTGATTATTTCAAAAAATTGGGGCTTGCTTTGGAGCGCATGGGGCCAGAAACGCTTCTGGTTCGACAGGTGCCGGTCATGCTTCAAAGTGCCGATGTTGAGAAGCTGGTTCGTGATGTGCTGTCAGATTTGATACAGCATGGTGGCAGTGATCGTGTGGAAAGTCAGATTAATGAAGTACTGGCCACCATGGCCTGTCATGGCTCGGTACGAGCAAATCGTCGTCTTTCAATCGAAGAGATGAATGCTTTGCTCAGAGATATGGAGCGAACAGAGCGCAGTGGACAGTGCAATCACGGCAGGCCTACCTGGACTTTGCTGACGCTGGATCAGTTGGATAAACTGTTTTTACGCGGACGATAACTCAAAGGCCATCAGTGATGGCCTCCCACTGTTCTGTAAATGAGATAAATACAGGCAGGAAAAGCAATCACAGAGACTATGACTCCAAATACGATGACAGTTCCTGTGGTGACCAGGCCTATTAACAGGCTTTCTCCCTGGCATTCCAATTCGTCCATACAATCTGGAGCAAAACAAAGGCTGTCAATTTCAGATTGTTCCAGTAAAGGCAGGGTTTCAGTGTAAAGTGCTGGATCCGTCATGTTAGTGATGTTCATAGTCAGTCGATTTTCCAGATCAGCAAGACCCAGCAATCCCGTGTATGTGTGAATAAAGTTATCAATAAATCGGCTCACTGAAAGGCAATATGCAGAGTTAAAAGCCCTGTGAGTGCATAGGCCGAGCAGTAGAGGAGGCTTTCCATCTCTTTCCTGGAATAATGGGCTTCCACTGTCTCCTTTTTCTACCTCTCCCGGGTATCTGATTGCGTAAACTGCAGGGGCAGTATGGTTCGCTGTCCTCTGGATAGAGCCAATATTGACAGCGGCGGCGTAAAGATTTTCTCCATTCCCATGGCCATAACCTGCAGCTATCCCAGTCGTCATCCTGGTCAGCAACTCCTGAGCGGTCATGGGTCTGTCATTGATTACGGGGAATTGGGTTTGAGGCTGACTTTGTGCCAGTCTGAGCAGAGCAATATCATGGGTGTAATCCGAGAGTCGGAATGAGTAATAGGGATTAATCTTGAACCTTGCGACCTTGATGTTGGGATTTCCAGGCAGGTTTCTGAACCCGACAGAAAGGCAGTCTGTGTTTTTGATGACATCCTCGGATGTCCCATCAATACAATGAGCAGCGGTTAATATCCATTCTGGAGCAACTTGAACGCCTGTGCAGTGGACAGTTCTTACAGCACTGTTTTCCAGAGAGACAACCCAGGGGTATAGGCCGATTGATGCAACCGGAACTTCTGTAAATCGAAGGCTAGGAGCCTGTCGGACTTAAGACTATTTCGGCCTAAATTCCAGAAAGAACGGCCCAATTATTCGATGAATTCGATTAAATAGGTCAACTATTCTCACGAATCCATCGAATAATTCGACTCGTTCT
>NZ_JBPCXO010000393.1:0-8054 GCF_051008435.1 Endozoicomonas sp.
TAGGCATATGGCGGGGCGAGATCTTGGTAAACGGGAGCCTACGGAATCACTCAAATCTCATGCTGGGAAATTTGAATTATTGGATGCAACCTGATTGTCAAGTGAGAAAAACTGCAGAATCGAGTAATAGAGAAAAGGAGCTGCAGTTTGTTAAAGCGAACCCCTGCGACAATGCCAGCAAGTTTGTTGAAAAGATCCCCTGAAGAACAATGGGAGGGGGTTCTGTTGTCTCTTCCGATGGCGTTTCAGGAGGAATGGAGATGGAAAGGCCTCCATTTTCCTGGAAACTGAAACTGAACGCTTCGTTGCCAAAAGGACCTTTAACTTTATAGGGAGCGCTGCTTAATTGACCCTGTTGAGTATCAATAGCCAAACAGGGTTCTATGGACAACAGCGCCACTCCTGTCAGCAGAACCCACCAACATACTAATCTGCAAGCAACGGTCTGGCTCGCTAACCACATACGGATCCCTGATCTTTTTAAAATAATAGAATCAGTATTAATCAGTTTGCCCCACTTTCAAGCAAACAACGGTACCATCAGATTCCTGATATACTGGCTCTCTCAGCTCAAGACATCGAAGCCACCCGTGCACAGACTCAACGACCGACAAGACAAAGCCGTAAAGTATATTGATACCCCCTTGCTGGTTCTGGCAGGTGCCGGGAGTGGCAAAACCAGTGTTATTACCACCAAGATCGCTTACCTGATTCAGGAAT
Source organism: Endozoicomonas sp. (assembly GCF_051008435.1). Lineage (GTDB taxonomy): Bacteria > Pseudomonadota > Gammaproteobacteria > Pseudomonadales > Endozoicomonadaceae > Endozoicomonas_A. The sequence continues at coordinate 721 of NZ_JBPCXO010000393.1, forward strand.
GCGGTATCAATGCCCGCAACATCATTGCTGTGACCTTTACCAACAAAGCAGCACGGGAAATGAAAGAACGTGTGGGCAAACTGGTCAAGGGCAGAGCATCCCACGGCTTAACGGTTTCAACGTTTCACAACCTGGGACTGAACCTGATCCGCAAGGAATACAAGACGCTGGGTTATAAACCGGGCTTTTCCATTTTTGATGCTCAGGATGCTCACTCTCTGATTGGTGAACTGATGCAGAGAGAGATGGGATCAGAAGAAGAGAGTGTTGATGCCGTCCAGCACATCATTTCCAGCTGGAAGAACGACCTGATTCTGCCTTCCCAGGCCATGGACAATGCCCGTCAGCCCAACGAGCAACTGGCTGCCAGAGTTTATGAGCATTATAACCGCACGTTAAAAGCCTTTAATGCGGTAGATTTTGATGACCTGATTCTGCAACCGGTCATGCTGTTTCGTGAGCACCCTGAAGTCCTGGAACGCTGGCAGAAAAAAACCCACTATGTATTGGTCGACGAATATCAGGATACCAATGGCGCTCAGTATGAATTAATCAGTCGACTGGTCGGCGATCGGGGCAAACTGACTGTTGTAGGCGACGATGATCAGTCTATTTATGCCTGGCGTGGAGCCCGCCCTGAAAATCTGGCTTTGCTCAAGGAAGATTACCCTTCCCTGAGAGTCATCAAGCTTGAGCAGAATTACCGTTCTACCAGCCGTATTCTGAAAGCAGCCAACACCCTGATTGCCAATAATCCCCACGTATTTGAAAAAACCCTGTGGAGTGACCTGGGAATGGGAGACATCATTCGGGTCATTCGTTGTCGCAATGATGAAATGGAATGCGAACGTATCGCCACCGAGATTCTGACTCAGAAATTGAAGAGTGACACCCACTGGAAAGATTATGCTGTCCTCTACCGGGGTAATTTCCAGTCTCGCTTACTGGAAATGAAGCTTCAGCACCATCAGATTCCTTATCATATCAACGGCGGCACTTCATTTTTCTCCCGGGCTGAAGTCAAAGACATCATGGCCTATCTCAGGCTGCTGGTGAATCAGGATGATGACAATGCCTTTTTGCGAGTAGTCAACGTACCCCGACGGGAGATTGGCCCCTCAACTCTGGAAAAGCTGGGTAACTACGCAGGGACTCATAATCTGAGCCTGTACGCTGCTTCACAGGAAATGGGCCTGCAGGAAGACCTGTCACTCAAATACGTAGAAAAGCTGCGCAACTTTACCGAATGGATGGACTCTGTTTCCCGTCGTTGTCAGACCGACGATGACCCTATTGCCGCTATCAGGGAAATGATTGACGACTGCGGTTATGACAACTGGTTGATGCAAACCACAGCAACACCTGCGGGTGCCGAAAAGAGAATGGGGAATGTCTCTTTCCTGATTGATTCGCTGCAAAAAACGCTGGAAAGAGGCGATGAAGACGCAACGGTAGAAGATGCCATTGCCCGACTGATACTCAGAGACATGATGGAACGCCAGGAAGAGGAAGAAGATAACGACAAGGTGCAACTGTTAACCTTGCATGCGTCCAAAGGTTTGGAGTACCCCTATGTCTTTATGATGGGTATGGAAGAAGACCTCCTGCCACACCGTACCAGTATTGAAGAAGACAATATTGAAGAAGAACGCCGGCTGACTTATGTAGGCATCACTCGTGCCAGAAAGTCTCTGACCATGACATTGGCGGGGCAACGTAAGCAATACGGTGAAATCATAGATACCACACCCAGTCGTTTTCTGGACGAACTGCCTCAGGAAGATCTCGAATACATGGGGTTTGGTCAGAAGGCCAGTCAGGAACAGAATGCCCTGACTGGTAATGCAGCACTGGCTATGTTGCGCAATCGCTTGAGTGATTAAATAGAGGACAAAAAGTCTTTCTGAAGACTTTTCATTTAGTCACTCAAGAGCAGCACCCATCATCTCCGTAGCAATAATCCGGCTGGCTTTGATCACAACAGCGGTTGCAATTATTCGTGCCTCCGAGATCAAAACAACGGATACCCGAACCCCAGCAGTCTGACTGCAGGTTTTCAAGCGTATTCACTTAGGGGGCGTTGACAATTAACAGTTGATCTTGCTTTTCAGGTATTATGCGGCATTTTTCGTATGCCTCGTACTATCTTGCAAGATCATCAGTGGAACTTCATCAAAGACCTACCCCCCGGTAAAACCTCAGACTGCGGCGTCACAGGGAAAGATAACCGCTTGTTCCTCGAAGCCGTTCTGTGGATTGCAAGAACGGGGGCTCCGTGGCGAGATTTACCGGAACATTTTGGAAAATGGAATTCCGTTTATACCCGATATAATCGTTGGTGCGACAAAGGCTCATGGACTGCTGTCTTCGAAGCACTATCATCAGACGTTGATTTTGAGTACATCATGGTTGATGGCAGTATTTCCCGCGTTCATCAGCATGGAGCACCAAAAAAAGTGCTCAGAGTGACGAAGCAGTAGGTCATTCAAGGGGTGGTCTGACGACTAAAATTCATGCAGCAGTCGACGCCCTTGGGAACCCAGTACGCCTGATTCTCACTGCAGGACAGGCGTCAGAGTACGATCAAGCTAACGCACTTATCGACGGGTTTCGTGTTGATTATGTTCTGGCAGATAAAGGGTATGACTCAGATGCCTTTGTCAGAGCGATTTGTGATGCTGGAGCAACCCCAGTAATACCTTCCCGCCGAAACCGAAAGCAGCAGAGAGAATATGATCGTGAGCTCTACAAGGAGAGGAATCTTGTAGAGCGGTTATTTCAGAAGCTTAAGCAATTTCGTCGAGTAGCTACGCGATATGAAAGGTTGGGTCGCAACTATTTGGGTATGCTTCATATAGCAGCTTCAGTGATCTGGCTTGCTTAATTGTCAACGCTCCCTAGTTCAAGTTGCCATTTTTCTTCAACAGCTTGATACCCGCTGTGGCCAGAAACTGTCTGTAGTGCAGCGGCTTCATCCAGACAATCCGCTTCAGATCCTCCTCACTCAAGGTCTCACTGAGAGCGTCTCTCAGACGTAGAGTCTGTCCCACCGGGAACTCGCCCACCATAAACAGAGGCACATTGGCGCCATCCTTATTCTTGCCTACGCCTTCTTCACCCAGGCCTTCTATCACCCTTTTGATGGCAGGAATAAAAGTGCTCTTGGCACACTCGGTTAATTTATTCTGCCCGTCGTTCCAGTCCTTCTCAGTGACACCTTCTGGCGCAGCATCCTGTTGCAAGACCCAGAAGCCTACATAGCCGGCTTCATTCTTCTTACCTTTTAGACGAACGAACAAATGATCAAACGCTCTGGTGGGCAGGGTTTTATTCAATCGAGCCTGTTCGGTTTCGCTGTAACCAAGATTGGGGTAAAACAGATAGTCATCTTTGGGAACCTGTCCATAGACATCAACGGTAGGCATGGCATTCATCGCTTTCAGGACGGGGACATGCTTGAGATCCAGAGTGTCAAAGTCACTGGCAGTGCAAGACTCAGGAAGCTGGTGAAGGAAGTCCTCCTGGATTTTAGTTCCATACTGGTAATCCCCACCTTCGCTGTTATAGGTCACCAGGTCATCCTGCAGAATACCCTCCCGAATTTTATAACCTACGGCATACGTAGTCAGTTGAATAAAATCCAGATTCCGTAGCTCTGCCTCTTCGCCCGCTTTCTGCTTGGCCAGCTTACCCATTAACCGGGCATCTGAGTCCATTTGTACCAGTTTATCCCGGGGGGCTATGAAATGACGGAGCTTCAACACTCGCTTCATATTCTTACGGATATACTGCCCTTTGGTCATGGCCTTGCCATCGACCTCGAGGGTTTTACCCTGGTTATCCTTGAAACCGGCAATGCCAACAAACACAGCTTTGAGCCTGATTTTGTCGTTATCTTTCAGATCGGGCCACTGAAATCGGGCAGACTTTCGGAGATTATCCAGAGCATTGGCAAACAGAATCGTCTCTGAGTCCCTCCCCTGAAGCGATCCCGTATGACCCATACCAGTGACAGAAGCGGCATAAAGATCTTCCTCACCCGGTGACTGGCTATAACTGACATGAACGGGAGAAGCCACTGAACTGGCCAGCACCTTCCCGGGGCTATCTGCCGAGGCCAGCACCATGTTGACCTCGGCATTACTTTCATAGACAACCAGTACCAGGTTCTCTGAGATAGTCTTGGCGAAAGCCATTGAAGAGAGCAAACTGAGTGAAAGCAGGACTATGCTGCTTATGACCCTGAACTTCATCGGATCAACTCCTTTTTATATAGAGCCTTGAGCAATAACACTGTCGAATCAGCAAGGATCAAACAGTGCCTACCAAACAGCCGTTAGCAATAAAAGTACGTGATCTTCAACATAGCCAATGAAATGAAACCCAGACTCATAATTGTTTAGACAGAAACGTTATAAAATATTTACAAAGTCCATTTGTACCAGACTGAATGCCATGCTCCACATGATCAGGCAAATCGTCAAATCAATGATTTTCCAAGCTATTGGGCGAGATAACAGAGGGGCCAGCTTGACAGCACCCAGTCCCAGACCATAAAACCAGATCACCGAAGCAGTCGCTGCTCCTAGTACAAAATAACCACGCTGATCGCCGTATTGAGCACCAATGCTGCCCAACAAAATGATCGTATCAAGATAAACGTGCGGATTAAGTAAGGTCACAGCCAGAGTCGAAAACACCACTGCCCGGATCGACTTTTGAGCCTGTCCTTCAGCCTTCAGTCGCTCAGTTTTGAAACTGCGGCGCAGTGACATCAGACCAAATCCCGTTAGATAAATCACACCAGCCCATCGAGCGGCTTCAAGCAGTGTCTCATTGCTCTGGATAACCGTGCCCAGGCCGAGTACTCCGGCCAATATCAATAAGGCATCACAGACAGCACAAATACTGGCGACCAGAATGGGTGACTCTCGACGTAATCCCTGAGCCAGCAGGAAAGCATTCTGACTGCCAATGGCTATGATCAAACCACCGCTTAACAACAATCCATTCAGGTAAATCTCAAGCATTGCTTACCTTTCTCTTTTTATATTGGGACATACTGTCTGCCGTTCACGATTGGCAGGGTTTAAAAATGCGTCATCAAGTGACAAGGGAGATTGATTAAACAATAATGCGAGACATTAATAAAAATCATAAAGCTAACCCTGCATTAGATAAATTAATATCCCCTTCTATTCAACGATGGCTTAAGCAACATGCTCGACTACAAGTTACTGGATGCGCTGGCGGCAGTAATCACCCACGGTTCATTTGAGAAAGCAGCCCAGGTGCTGTCCATAACTCAGTCAGCGGTTTCCCAGAGAATTAAACTGCTGGAGCAAAGAATAGGCCGCCCATTGCTGATCCGGACATCACCGGTTAAGCCCTCTCCCATTGGTCGACAGCTGTTACGCCATGCTCAGCAGGTACAGTCTCTGGAAAACCAGCTGATGAAAAACCTTTCTGGCGACAAGACAGTGAGCTGGCAAACGGTTCGGCTCGCGGTTAACGCTGACTCTCTGGCCACCTGGTTACCAGCGGTACTGCAGGGCTTATTTAATGAAGGGATTCTCACAGAACTGACTGTGGACGATCAGGATGTCACCACTGACTATTTAAAAGAGGGCGAAGTCATGGGCTGTCTCGCCTCTTCAGCCAAAGTGGTTCAGGGTTGTCGCTGTGATTTCCTGGGAAATATGGAGTACATTGCCGTAGCCACTCCGGCGTTTTACCAGACCTTTCATAGCAAACCTTTCTCACAAATCCCGACGGTTCACTTTGGACGTCAGGATGAGTTACAGAACCGATTCCTCAAAAAGTACTTTCAACTTGAGCCTGGCCAGTTTCCGGCTCACGTCCTGCCTTCCGTTGAAGCGATTCTGCAAGCTGCCAGAAGCGGTATAGCTTATGGTATTGTCCCCAGAATGCAGGCTTTGCCTCATCTTATTGATGAGGAGCTGGTTGAAATGACGCCCGGAAAATCTCTCAGTGTGCCTCTCTACTGGCACTACTGGCAGCTGGAAACAGCCGTTCTAAAGAAAGTCAGTGCTTTAATGATGCGAGAGGCACGCAAACAATTACCGTGTCCCGAAGCGCCTCCTGAGGGACAAGAGTAAGTTGTGAGACATACGACTCAATACCACCATTTAGACACAGCCCCTGTCTAGCAAGCACTTGCAGTCAACACTTGTTTATGCGAAATTCATGAACGCTTAACAAAAAAGCAACATTAATAGCTTTTAATGGCACACCAATGACTGACTGCCGTTGATCTAGTAGTTCAAGACAGCCATACATAATAATTAAAATAATATGGAGTTCTGAAGAAATGGTTGGCCCAAAACCCGATACAATCAGCCTTTTGTTAGCCGTCTTTATCGTCGCCGTTTTGACGACAGCAGCGACTTCGACCCTGATCTGACAAGCTGATAGCATAGGCCAGGGAGTGGCTTACTGACCTTTCAACGGTATAACTGTTTTTCTGTCGCCACGCCTTTCATGGGTACATCCCAGTCTGCTACCGGAATCGAACTCACTTTCTGACACTCATGAGCTAACCCTATCAGTATCGGTTTACTGCTGCGTTCCAGAAAAGCAAAAGTCCGATCGTAATAGCCTCCTCCCATCCCCAGACGATGACCTTTTTCATCAAATCCAGTCAGTGGCATTAGCACCAGATCCAGAGCCTCGGCCTTGACCGTCTTTTCACGATCCAGTTCAGGTTCAGCAATACCATAACGATTATCCACCAGCCGGGTATTAGGCCTGTAGAGCTGGAAATACATCTTGTTGTGATCGTTCTGATCCAGTACTGGCAGATAACAGAATTTGTCCTGCTCCCAGATCACCTGGGCAATAAATCTGGGATCAATTTCGCCATCGCTGGCCAGGTACAGGGCTATATGCTGACTTTGTCGAAAAGCCTCACTGCCACAGACGACAGTAGACAAACTCTCTGCAGCAGCCAGTTGCTGCTCAGCCGACAGGGATTGACGATGACTACGTAACTGCTTGCGCAGGCTGGCTCGATCCATCTGAGATGACACCCGATCATTGTTCTATTCAGGCAATATTGTCGCCTGCTGACCGGGAATAAACAATGCGTGAAACGAACGATGCTCTTCGGTGATTCTTTGCTTATTCCTGCTCTGAAGTAATGCTCCATTTTTCAAAAAGACGACTGATGGTTTTGTTTCTGAGCAAAGCTAGGAGTCTGTCGGACTTAGCCGACCGTAGCGAGAAAAAGTCCGGTTTGAGACAGTTTTTATGATTATTTGAGGCGAATAGCGAGCTATTCAACGAAAAGAATCATAGAAAATGGCCAAATCCGG
>NZ_JBPCXO010000394.1:0-12027 GCF_051008435.1 Endozoicomonas sp.
TGGCTCTATCCTTTGCTGTTCTCGGGATCAAAGTCAGTAAGGATAGACAAAAGAAAATGACGGGTATTTCCCATAGGTTGGAGGGCTGCACTGGGCAAAAAGTCGCCGCGAAGCGGCCTACCTTGAGTCGGTGGTGCATATGGCTTTTTCAGCACCAGGCATTTGCAGAACCGCCTTCAGAAAGTTCAGTCTGGCTTCTCTTGATGTGTCGGGTTTACCTTTTATATGGGCATTGTTGGTGATGTCTCTGGTTACTTTAAAAAGGACGTTGGGGGCCAGGCTTCTCCCTTCTTCAAAATAATCGAAGGGATTGGCTCCCGCTTCAAGTTGAGCAAGGGCATTGGTCCAGTTAATATCCAGTGCAGGCTTGCCGAGAAGGTTTGTGAGTTCCTGGGTTGCCACGTCGTTCCAGGCTCCCGGTATTGTTTGAGCAACAGGTTGTTTTGTTTTTGATTCAATGGGGTGAGGAGTGGCGGCTTTTGGCTGTAAGGCGACTTTTTTGGCTGAGCTGGAAGTCGGAGGGGTGGATAAAGGTGGCTCTTCAGAGGAGTTAACGGGTTGAGTGTTTGTGACAGGAGGCTTTGTGGGTTTAGGTTCATCGGCCAGAGAAATCAGATCTTCTTCAATCAGTGGCTTTGGCAGGCCCATCGTCGGAACAGCATGCTTGGGAGATTGGCCGGGAGAACCAGGCGGTGTTATCAGAGGTAAAACCGGAGGCTGTTTGACCCCTTTTTTAAAGCCCGCTTTTTTTTCCAGCTCATTGGTGTAAACGTCAGTTTGTTTTTTTAAAGCACGATAACCGTATCTCAGGACAGGTCTTTCGTGATCACGAAGAGGCAGCTCACTCAGTGCAGATTTTTTGTTTTCAAGCCAGGAATCAATAGCGCTGGTAAAGGCAAAGCACTGAGCCTGATGGTTCGCCTCAGCAACTTGCCCCTGAGTATTCTCAAGGCCAAAACTGAACACAAACCCCTTGTAAAGCTCATTCATGTCACTCTTAAAGTTAGCGGGATCATCCAGTCTGCTGGGAACACCCTGTGCAAGATCGTTGAACAACTCGTCCATATAAAGGTGGGTTTTTACCATCCTGGCGCCAGTACAGGCCAGCAGGTCATCCAGTTTGTGCTCCAGTTGATCCAGAGGCAGATCTACCATGGCGTCGGCTTCTGCGTCCAGACGCTGCCGGTTAATCTGAAGCATGCTGGATTCATCGAGTGCCGAGATGTTCTGGTCGCGAAGCAGCCTGGGAGGTAGCTTTGCCCGTTTGTGAGCCATGTCGTCTGCCTGCAGCGATAAAGCGATAAATGCCTCTTTGAGTGGTTGCACATTTCTGCTGCGAAAGGTCCCTGTTCCCTTGGCGAAAGTGGTTAAATGGCCGTCACTGCCAATGGTGGGCTTGTACGATTCGCCTTTATACTCCTGGTCCACCAGTGCCTTGCAATCTTTTTTCCAGGTACTCACAAGAGCGTATGCATTCTGAAGGGCAGGATCAGATCGTTGCATTTTTAAGCCTCAGGCAAGTGACAATTAAGGGTATTTATCGGCGATTATCAGGTGTTCCTGACTTGACACAGGCTGTGAAAAACTCACAATGCTAAAAGGGTTGATCGCTCCAGATCAGCTCAATAAAAAACTGTCCCAAGATTTTCTCCCTTTCAATCAGCGAGAAAATCCAAGCAACCCCTGGTATGGGTTGCCACTGGTACAAAGGTTCTCAGCCCCTGGTATGGGCTGGTAAGAACGATGAGCAAGCAGCCTCCGGTATAGGTTGCCACTGAATATGAACAAAATGCCCATAGCGGTTTAAAAGCCCCTTGCGGCAAAAAATTAAGGAATTTCTCCTCATGCCTGTAATTACGCTTCCCGACGGCAGCAAACGTGAGTTTGCTGACGCAGTTTCCGTAATGGAAGTGGCCCAGGATATTGGTCCGGGCCTGGCCAAAGCGACTCTGGCGGGTCGTATCAACGGTGAGCTGGTGGATGCCAGTGCCAAAATCACGGATGACTCTGAGCTGTCTATTATCACTTCCCGTGATGAAGAGGGTGTTGAAGTAATCCGGCACTCAACGGCTCATCTGCTGGCTATGGCGACCCAGGATCTGTACCCAGGTGCCCAGGTCACCATTGGTCCTGTGATTGATAATGGCTTTTTCTACGACTTCTCCTACGAACGGGCATTCAACCTGGAAGATCTGGAGAAGATTGAAAAGCGTATGGCTGAGCTGGCCAAGCAGGATTTAGGTATTGAGCGAGTGGTTATGACTCGTAACGAAGCCCTCAGTGCCTTCAAGGCGATGGGTGAGGAATACAAGGTAGAGATCATCAATGATCTGCCAGAAAGTGATGTGATCTCCGTTTACCGTCAGGGTGAGTGGATGGATCTTTGCCGTGGACCCCATGTACCTTCCACCGGAAAACTGAAAGCATTTAAACTGATGCGCGTAGCCGGTGCTTACTGGCGTGGTGATTCCAGCAACGAAATGCTGACTCGTATCTACGGTACTGCCTGGGAAGACAAGAAAGCCCTGAAAGCTTACCTGCAACGTCTGGAAGAAGCCGAAAAGCGTGACCATCGCAAGCTGGGTAAAAAACTGGACCTGTTTCATATGCAGGAAGAAGCTCCGGGAATGGTGTTCTGGCATCCAAACGGCTGGGCTATCTACCAGGAGCTGGAACAGTACATGCGTAAAAAGCAGGTTATGCATGGCTATAAAGAAATCAAGACACCTCAGCTGGTAGACCGTTCTCTGTGGGAAAAGTCCGGTCACTGGGACAAGTTTAAGGACGACATGTTCACAACCAACTCGGAAGAGCGTGATATTGCCGTTAAACCCATGAACTGCCCATGCCATGTTCAGGTGTTCAATAAGGGGCTGAAAAGCTATCGCGATCTACCACTGCGACTGGCAGAATTTGGTTCCTGCCACCGTAACGAGCCATCAGGTGCACTGCACGGAATCATGCGTGTTCGAGGCTTTGTTCAGGATGATGCCCACATTTTCGCGACAGAAAACCAGATCCAGTCTGAAGTGGCTTCCTTTATTGACTTCCTGCATGAAGTTTATGAGGACTTTGGTTTCAGTCGTGACAATATGCTCTACAAGCTGTCTACCCGCCCTGAAAAACGCGTAGGTTCCGACGAAATCTGGGATAAAGCCGAAAAAGCACTGGCAGATGCCCTGAATGCTCAGGAGTTGCCTTGGGAAGAACTACCGGGTGAAGGTGCTTTCTACGGACCTAAAATCGAATTTTCCCTGAAAGACTGCATTGGTCGAGTGTGGCAGTGTGGTACGATTCAAGTGGATTTCTCAATGCCCGGGCGCCTGGGTGCTGAATATGTTGATGAAAGCGGTGAACGTAAAACACCGGTAATGTTGCACAGAGCGATTCTCGGGTCGTTTGAGCGATTCATTGGTATACTCATTGAACACTATGAAGGGGCAATGCCTCCATGGCTGGCTCCCAAGCAGGTTGCCATCCTCAACATCACTGACAGACAGGCTGATTATGCAGCCGAATTGGAAAAAATGTTGATGGAAAACGGCGTTAGGGTAAAAGCGGACTTGAGAAACGAGAAGATCGGCTTTAAAATCCGCGAGCACACCTTGAATAAGGTGCCTTATTTGCTGGTTATTGGCGATAAGGAAATGGAAAACAGAACCGTTGCTGTGCGTACCCGTACAGGTGAAGACCTGGGTACCATGCCAGTAGAGGCATTCGTGGAACGCCTTGCAGCGGATATCAGCAAGCGTGGCCGTACTGCGTAATTAATCTGTTCTGTGGCTTGTCGAGCAATTTATTTAATGTCGACAGGCCCTTTCGCACAGGCTGCCTTTACAGGAGATACACCTATCAGACGTAACAGCTTCCGCGATCGTCGCCCACAAAAAGCGCCGATCAATGAGAATATCCGTGCCAAAGAAGTCCGACTGATTGGGGCCGATGGCTCTCAGGTGGGTGTGGTTGATACCCGTGACGCTTTGTCCATGGCCCAGGAAGCAGGGCTGGATCTGGTTGAAATTAATGCAACCAGCGAACCGCCAGTCTGTAAGATCCTTGACTACGGCAAGCATCAGTACGAGCAAAAGAAGCAGAAAGCCGCAGCCAAGAAGAAACAGGTTCAGACTCAGGTGAAAGAAGTTAAATTTCGCCCGGGCACAGAGGATGGAGATTACCAGGTAAAACTGCGCAACCTGGTACGTTTCCTGACTGAGGGCAACAAAGCGAAGGTTTCTCTTCGTTTTCGTGGTCGTGAGATGGCTCACCAGCAGCTGGGCATGGAACTGATGAGACGGGTTGAAAAAGACCTGGAAGAACTCGGAACCGTTGAACAGCATCCAAAGATGGAAGGCCGTCAATTGATCATGGTTATTGCCCCGAAAAAGAAGAAGTGATTTATGTACAGGATGTACGGTATCCCAATAATGCAGGAGCAATTATTGGGGCGCTGACTCCATGTGTTTCATTCACTTTTATTTTTAATATCCCGACACCTCCAGGCTCTGAAACGAGCGCCGCTCTCTTATATAAGAAGGGGTAGGTAGTCGCGAATGCGGAGTGCTTTTTCATGCCAAAAATGAAAACCAACAGTGGTGCCGCCAAGCGTTTCAAGAAAACTGCTAGCGGTTACAAGCGTAAGGGTGCCTTCAAGAGTCACATCCTGACCAAGATGACCACCAAGCGTAAGCGTCAGCTGCGTGGTACCTCCATGGTATCGCCTGCGGACCAGGGTCTCGTTAAGCGTATGCTGCGCGACTAATTAACGCTTTTTAGATCATTTTTTCGGAGATATAGCTCATGGCACGTGTAAAACGTGGTGTAATCGCGCGCAAGCGTCACAAGAAAGTTCTTAAGGCAGCTAAAGGCTACTACGGTGCACGTTCACGTGTATTCCGCGTAGCTAAGCAAGCTGTAACCAAAGCAGGTCAGTACGCTTACCGTGACCGTCGTCAGCGTAAGCGTCAGTTCCGTGCTCTGTGGATTGCCCGTATCAACGCCGGTGCGCGTATGAACGGTCTGTCCTACAGCCGTTTCATCGCTGGTCTGAAGAAAGCTGCGATCGAAATCGACCGTAAGGTTCTGGCTGATCTGGCTGTACATGACAAGGCCGTTTTCGGTCAGCTGGTTGACCGGGCTAAAGCTTCTCTGGCTTAAGTCTGATTCATATCAGTGTCTAACGGGGTTATGGCTTTGCCATAGCCCCGTTTTATTTCAACCTTCTGGTAAATCTCTTCCCATCAGAGTGTGTGTTTTTTTAATCATCTGATTCAGATCTTGCATCCATTCATCAGCAAGACTCGATATTCTGGGATCATCGCTGGTGGCTATTTCTGCGCATTTGGCTTTCAGGTCCAGTGCCCGACCGTTTAATTTTGATAAATCTTTTACGAAAGCTTCTCTGCTGTATTTTTGATCTCTCCCAGATTTTGCTTCCAGTTTTTCCAGCTTTTCTTCCAGCTTTCCTGGTCCCAGCTCATGTTTGATATGATCAATCATTGTTTCTATTTTGCTGCAGGCTCTCAAACGATCTGATTTCAGGACGACTTTCTGTTGCTCGGCGGCTTTATCACTTAATCGATAGTAACTTCGATTCCGGGGCGTATCGTTGACGACTTTGTGTGCGCCTCCATAAGGAACGACCAGATAGGCTTCATAGTCCGTGCTGACTTCTACTTCTTCCTGAAATCTGGCTGCTGTGTCTTTGAGCTCATTGAGTTTACTAAAGAGTGTTTCAAAGGTTGTACCTTGCCCACAGATCTGGTGAACCTCACCAATCAGGTCAGAGGTTTCTTTACCATGGGGAACCGGGAAAAACTCCATGGCACACTCCATGTCAAAACTGCCTTGAGCGTAAGTGACGCCAACCTGAACTTCTGGTTTCTTGGGTTCTGACTGAGCTGACCATGGATCGACTTTGTGATCCTTGATAGGGGTAGATGGTGGTGTACTTTCCTGGCTACTGCTTCTGCGGAACATTTTTCCGAGTGTTTCGATGCCCGAGTCATCTTTAGTAACACTCCAGTGTTTCCATGCGTTCATAGCAAGTTGCACAAGACTGGATTCAAACAGCGACTGTTTTATCTGGGTCCACGTAATTTTCATAGTTGCTGTCCGCTATTGTCAGTATGGGTTGAGTTCTTTTCTACAGGCTGCTTGCTAAAGCTCACTGTTGCTTCATCCAGGGGAAGGAAGATGGCATCCAGTCGACCTATGTAAGGGAATTCAAGGGGGAAGTTCCAGCGTCGATAGTTGCTGCCATAATCCTGGGTGGAATATTCATACACGACATCTTCCATCGTCACCCGGGCTGTGCAGTTAACATTGCCCGCCAGCTCATCGGGTAGCTCGGAAAGTTTTAATACCTTGTAGCAGAGGTTGGCGTATTGATCGGTTTCTGCTGAGCATTCGAAGACTTTCGAATAAACCGGTTTGCTGAGCCAGCCAAAGAGATCCCACAAAGGAGACTGAAAGCAGTTCAGCTCTAATGAAAAGGTTTTGGTGGAAGGAGGGGATAAGGGCGTTTCTGCAATATGGATATAGAGATCAAACTGTTTAGCAGAGGTTTCTCTGATATCTCGATTTCTGGAATAGAGATTGTTTGAAATGAGGTCGGCAAGCAGCTCTCCTGAAAAGAGCAGTATTAGGCTGGCCGAAAACAGTTTGAAGGATTTATTCATGTCATCTTCTCTGAAGTTTTAAGTGTTGGAGGATCATTAGACAGGCCAGGGCCAGTAGGGCTGGCATTAGCCAGATCCAGTCAAGTGGGTATGAGTTGATGGACATTAATAATGAAAGCACTCCTCCGCCCAATGCGATGGCCACGCCCAGGCCGAGCGCTGCACTCAGAGCAGGCTTTTGCAGGTGCTGATCGAGCATTTTCAGCATGACAGGCGTGGTTGCTTGGAGGCAGGCAAGACCTGCTGTCAGTGTGATGACTGAACCTGTTTTTTCTGTGAACAACAGGAAGCCGGAAGCCATGATGAGTGCCGGCAAGAGCCATTGCTTGGTCGACAACCTTGAATCCACCCAGCCTCCTGCCAGTTTTCCAATAAATGCAGCCGCAGCCATAGAGAGCAGAAGCGGGGCAGAAAGCGTCAAGTTGCCTTGATAGAAGCTCCATACCAGAGAACGTATTGAAATCAGCAGGAGGAGAGCAGCGATAAGACAAAAGCTGATACTGAAGTGTTTGGCAGGTAATACGGCTTGCCTGGATTTAATGGCTGAAGTGCTTATAAAAAGGCTGCATAGCAGGCCTGCTATTAATACCCACGAAACAAGGGTGACTTCACTGATACCCGCAGCCATTCCAGTCAAAAGGCCTAAAGCCCCGGGGGCAATAAACCAGCTGAGCTGCATTGAGTCGTTGTTGGCAGATTTCAGGCTGACAGAACCCGCGCTGACATGAAAGAGTGCGCTGGCAGTGGCAATGCAGAACAGGGTCAGCCAATAGCTCTCAGGGGGTAGCATGAGGGCAACAATCGCCAGCACGAGTGAAGAGTGAATAGCGGTGTTTTCGTGTTTCTCTGGCAGGAGGCTGAATACTGGCTGGCAACCGAAAGCAATCAGATTATAAGCAAGAAATAATGGAACTAAAGTTTCCAGTGGCATGGTGAGGAGCCAACAGCCCGCGAGATAGCCTGCGCTGGCATCTGAAAGGGCGTGTTTCAACCCAAGCTTTTGACAGACATTTGGCTTTGAAAGCATGGCTGTGCCTGAGAGATCGATAGATTCTATTCAATCCCTATCGACGGACATCGGGTTTTACTGAACGTTCAGACGCTCAGAATCCAGGTGCCGACCAGCAGGGAAGTCAGGTTGGCCAGGAAGGCGGTTGGCAGGGCCAGTCTGACTCGGGTTTGCAGCCAGCTGGCCAGAAGGGCTGTTTCAACAATGATGACCAGGCTTTCGCCAATCAGCAGCAACTGGTTGTATTCCATCCAGTGACTGAGGACGAACCAGAGCCAGGGAAGTGTGAGGGTAGAGGCCATGAAGCCAGCAAAAAGGACTTTAGGCCTTGGTGCGGATTTGTGTAGCAGCAGATAAATAACAGGCAGTTCAAGAGCTAGTGTCAGTAGCCAGGCAATCAGAAAATCGTTAGGTATCATGACCTGTCATCCTTCGAAGTGATCAAAGGGATTATCGACAGGTCATATGCTCGCTGGAATCAGCCTGCTCGTTTTGCGTGACGTTCCCGATTTTCAAGCTTTTCTCTTTCGCTCTTTCTCAGAACCACATAAAGCGCGGCAGAGCCTCCATGAAACTTCAATGCGGTATGAAAGCAGAGCACCTGATCCATTTCTCTGAGCCAGGTGTTTACATAGCTTTTAATGATTGCGGGCGGATTGCTGTTCAGGCCTCGACCATGATTGATGATCAATGAGCGAAGCTCGTGTTGTTGGCAGTCATTGATGAACTCAAAGACGGCTTTTCGGGCTTCTGCGGCCGTGTGGTTATGCAAGTCCAGTCGGGCTTCAATATCGTATTTGCCCAGCCGTAATTTCTTGAAAACACCTTCCTGAACCCCGGAACGTTTATATGCCAGATGATCGTAGGGCTGAACTCTTTTCGGGTTATCAAGGGATAAAAAGTTAGGGTCATTCAGCTCAGCCTGGGCAGCCTTCCGTCTCAGAGCCTGACCTGGAGTCATTGCCTGATTCTTCTTGAGGTCCGCTTTGGGGCGGCTTTTCAATGGTGCCACTCCCTCCATTTCCTGAAGGAACAGATCCTGATCGTCGTAACTCATGGCTTCGTAACTTGTGCTTGAACGGTTGGATGTGTATTTCGGTCTAGAAATTTGAGCATACCAGAAAGGTCAAACAGCAGAAAAGAGGTCTGTGTCCATGGTGTGGGATAGAGAGTGAGGGGTTGTTAGTAATCCTGACCAGATTGTTAGAAACCAGTTGAGAAAGTTGGGATCAAAAGTATATGAGAGTAGGGAGAACTGAGGAATGAATGGAGCAGGTTTTCAGCCCGTCAGTACAGTTACGGCAGGGCATTCAGTAGAATCATCGGCTGGAGATAGGAGTCAATCAAACGGCAGGACCGTTGCATGCAAAAAAAAGTCTTTCCGCACAAAAAACCTGAGTCCTGAGCCTCAGAGGCTCCATTTCAAGAAAGCCATGCAGGATCTGGATGTCGTTTGTGTGATGGATCCTGAGCGGTTTCTGGCACATCCGGAAATGCTGGATATGGGCTATCTGGAGTCATCGTCACTGGATGGAAGTATGATCTGTCAGCGTATTAAGATTCTTAGAAAAGGGGATGTCAGTAGAGGTTATGAAGACCAGGGTGTGATTTATTGGCAGCATGTTCTGGAGCAACAGAAGGCATTGGAAAAACTTGGGGCAGCTGTAGAGGTGGCTTTTTCCCAGACTGTTTTTACCATGGAGCGGGGTGGGACCCAATTGTATGACTTCCTTTTGCCCTATATCCCTGAGGGGGGGGCGTCCTGCCGCAGCTGTATCTCTGCTAAAAGATACTACTGTGCATACTGGAACACGTATCAACAGGATGGTCGAGAGAGCTTATAGAGTCTGTCAGGATGGCTTCCAGAATGTGGGCATTGTAGAAGTCAGTATCGGTGGGACGCAGCTTGGCAAAATATCCGCCTCGTTACAGGAACGATTTAAAGACTATTC
The DNA here is from genome assembly GCF_051008435.1 of Endozoicomonas sp. Taxonomy (GTDB): domain Bacteria; phylum Pseudomonadota; class Gammaproteobacteria; order Pseudomonadales; family Endozoicomonadaceae; genus Endozoicomonas_A. Next base: position 9,639 of record NZ_JBPCXO010000394.1, read on the forward strand.
TGGTGACCCTGTTCAGCTGAATCTATACATCCTCAAGCAGGCTCTCTCTAAAAACAGAGGGGAAGCAATTTCAAAGAAAGGGTACAGCCCTGTCCATGTTAATAACGACGTCACTCTTGTTTTTCATATAGTAGAAACCCCATTTTTGATGGGCGAAGATGTTGATCAATATCTCTGTTACGACTTCCATAATCAGCACCCTGTCAATTTGATTTTACCGGATGGGACGCTCTGGCAGCTTCGTTCACCGGAAGGAACCCGGCGAACGCTGAAGAATGTGATGTCAGGAAGCTATAACGGTCTGGTAACTTCGCTTTATGAGAGTCGACCGGTCCAGGGTGCTCTGAGTTTTAGTCTGTGTCAAAGTGGCAGCCTATACAGTCAGGGGGCAGAAAGAACAAAAACAGGGGGGGGACTGGGTAGAGGAGCGGCGTTCAATTTCATCCTGGAAAAAGGCTGGGATCCGATTCCGATAAGGGTCGGAAGAAGCCCTGATCTGACAGAACAGTTCCTTACTTTTCGAGGAGAGTTAGCTAGCCTGCAAGACTGGTCATTGTCTATCGTTCGTCAGTTGCATCAAAAATACGGTCATTTACCTTCCAGCCAATACATGAAAGCCTGCCTTGGGGAGTTGAGCCGCCAGCCTTTCAAGAGCTGGAAAACTTATTATCCCTGATGTGCTATCAAATGTACCAAAATAATGACCCAGGCATTTATTCGGCTTTCAAAACGCATAAAAAACTTATTCTTGCCAAGCTGCCCCAGCTTTCAAAAATGCTAGGTGGGAGTGATATGACAGGGGAGGGGGTATCGCTGCAAGCAGTAAAAGGCAGTCAGCAGGTATCTCGACATAATGTCTGCAGAGGGGTTGTTGAATCTGGAGCAAAAGTTCTGGAATCAGGAAAAGCGCTGCTTTGTGTTGAAGGTTCTCGGTCGGGCCAGGGTCAGATCACTAACTTCTTGAAAAACAAATGTACCCGTTGGGTGAATGAACTCTGCGACTGGCTGACGAGAGAAGTGGTGGGACCCGTTGATGACTCTCAATTAAGAGGAGTGCTCAATCAGCTTCAACGGTTATTAGACCAGGAAGTTTTAGGTTTAGAAGATAGCCAGAAAAACACTGTGAACAGGCAAACTGCATTGTTGTTGTGTAAAAAAATTGAAGACTGTCTGAAGTTGTTGAACCCTGAATGCAATTCTGCAGAAAAGCAAGCCATTCGCAGCCGTCTTAAAATAGAAATGGAGATGGAGCAATCAAGAAAGTCGGGTCAGAGTAAGAAGTCTCAATCTGTTGAAGCCGTCTGTGAAAGCTCTTTAACAGGACCTTTTGCTGATAAGCTTCAGTCTTTAATTAAATTTTCCGGGAAGCGACTTCGTGGTGACGCCATTAAAAAGCTCTGTGATTCACTCAAACAATTTGTACAGGGTGAGCAAGGTAAGCAGAGTCTGTGGTGGGCTCAAAGACAAAGCTCCAGCCGAAAGCGGGCAGTAAAGTTTCACTTCCGGAACCCTATTCTCTGAAAGCGCACAAGATTTATTATGATGAACGCTATTCGGGTATTGCTATGAGAGGACCCAGGCCAGAAGAGATGGCCAGTGTTTTCAAAATGGCGGAGCAGTAAAACGTAGGGGTATTTTTGGATCTTATTAATACAGTGGACCGTACTTCTGACAAAGGTCGTGGCCGTTTTAACTGGGCTTCAATCCCTGATAAGGGAGTGGTGACTTTTGGAGAATATGGTATTGAGAAGCAGAGTGAAGAAATCGTTCCTTTTCATAATCTGCTTCCGGAAAGAAATAGTCGAGGGAAAAAGGTCAGTGCTGTGGTGAGGGTATTTAAGCTCACTGGGCCAGAGGGAGAAAGAGAAGTTAGACAGGTTTCTTTTCCGGACTGGCCCGATATGAAACCTTTGCCGTTTGAAGTCTTGAATGAATTGCTGAACTTGGTGAAAACTCAGAAAGCCTGTTGCCCGGGTCAGAGACTGTCGGTTAACTGCCTGGCTGGCTTGGGTCGCACAGGCACATTTTTGGGAGTGGAAGAGGTCAGCAGGCAGGTTGAAATTAATGAGCTGACCACTGAAAACCTGGAGTTTCAGGTGATTCAGATTCTGATGCAGGGAAAGCTGTCCTGTCAGCATACAGACTTTGTCCAGACTTCGGGTCAGAACCGCTGTTTTCAGGAAGCAGCCAGACGATATGTGACGTTGTCGCAGCAGTCTGTTGAAAGCTGCCCGTCAGAAACTGACAGGCAAGGAAAAGATCATTGACATCCTCCCCGCCCTAAAGGACGGGGATTCCTACAGCTAGACGGTCATGCCCGACCGCAAGAATGTTTCTTGCTGCGTTTACGTCACGCAGATGTTCAGCTCCGCACTCTGAACAGACCCAT
>NZ_JBPCXO010000395.1:0-2069 GCF_051008435.1 Endozoicomonas sp.
AGAACGAGTCGAATTATTCGATGGATTCGTGAGAATAGTTGACCTATTTAATCGAATTCATCGAATAATTGGGCCGTTCTTTCTGGAATTTAGGCCGAAATAGTCTTAAGTCCGACAGGCTCCTAGCATGTACAGAAAGTACAGCGGGCCAGAGATGTTTTTCATAAGGTGATCAGGGCGACAGTCAGTGGTAGCAGCTTTCGGATAAACACTTGAATAGATGATTCAGAGGAACTCACCTCCATGAAAATACTTCGTGCGTCTGCGCCGACATTATTATTGATTGCAGCCCAGCTCCAGAGCATCAATGTACAGGCTGACAGCCTGGAGCAGGTGATCGCCCGAACGCTTGAGAGCAACCCACAGGCACAGGCCTCTTTGAACCGTTTTCAAGCCAGTACCGAAACGGTTAAAGTGGCACGGGGTGGTTACCTGCCCACGTTAGACTTCAAAACAGGTGTCGGCTCTGAAAGGCTGGACAGCCCATATACCCGGGCAGTAGGTTCAGACCAGAAGGACTTTAAACCGAAAGAGAATGCCCTGACTCTGAATCAGAACCTGTTCGACGGTCTTTCCACTACCAATGAATACCGCAAAACCCGAGAGCAGCAGGAAAGCCATCGTGAGTTACTGAGAAGCAAGGCAGAAATGCTGGCCCTGGATGTGGCCGATGTGTATCTGAAAGTCATGGAACAACAGCGCCAGGTTAAGCTGGCACAAGCCAACCTGAATACCCATGAAAGAATCCACCAGCTGGTCCAGCAACGAGCCGATCAGGGTGTGGCCAATCAATCAGATCTTTACCAGATTGAAGGTCGCCTTGCCCGCGCCCGGGCCAATGTAATCAGTTCCCGTAACAACCTTCAGGATGCTGAAAGTCAATATTTTCGCCTGGTGAATGACATTCCCAATGACCTCTCCATGCCCCAGATCAATGACATTGTACTGCCCGGCGAGCTGGACGAAGCCATAGCCATTGCCCTGAAAGAACACCCTGCCCTGAGTGCCAGCATTTATGATGTTAAAGCCTCCCAGCATGGTTATGATCAGACCCGCAGTCAGTTCATGCCCAAGGTCGATTTATCTTTGACTCAACGCTGGGATCGGGACGTTAATGGTCAGAAAGGCAAGCACGACGATACGCTGGCTATGCTCAGCCTGAATTACAACCTCTTCCGGGGTGGCTCTGACAGTGCCAAACGACAGGAAGCAGCCTATATGCTGGAAGAGAGCCGGGCCAATCAGCAAAACGCTCAGCGCATGGTGACAGAGAGTATGAAAATATCCTGGTCTGCACTGGACAGCCTGACCTCTGAGCAGCCATTTCTCAAACGACATATGGATGCCAGCGCTCAAACCGTTAAAGCCTATAAGCAACAGTTTGATTTGGGAAAACGCTCCCTGCTTGATTTGCTGGACAGCGAGAACGAAAGTTATCAGGCGCAGCGCGAATACACCAATGCGAACTACCGAGTGGTCTATGCCCGCTATCGCGTGTTGAACAGCATGGGACAGCTTCTGAGAAAACTGAATATTGGACTGCCAGCAGGCTGGCACACTGAAAGCTGAAAGCCACTTCAGCACTGACAAGGACGTCAGAAACACCCCTGACACTTTTCAAACATCACCCCAAGCTGCTAGATTGGTAAACAGCCTGCACAATAAGCAGGCTGAAAAATGTCTCACCGTGTTCGCCTTATCGGGCAAACTAAGTGCGATAACATGATGTGGGACTTTCATTATAAGAATAACAACAGGTACCTTCCTATGAACATGGATTACACCATCCTCGCCCTGTCTCTTTTTATTCCTACCGTTTACGGCTTTACTCTATTACTGTCCCTGGCTCTTGATCCTGAAACCTGATCATCAATAACCAATTCCAGAAATGGATGAAGCAGGCAACCTTTAAAGAGGTCCCTGCTTCCTAACCCGGTAATTTCTTGACATCCTCCCCGCCCTAAAGGACGGGAATTCCTACAGCTAGACGGTCATGCCCGACCGCAAGAATGTTTCTTGCTGCGTTTACGTCACGCAGATGTTCAGCTCCGCACTCTGAACAGACCCAT
>NZ_JBPCXO010000396.1:0-1265 GCF_051008435.1 Endozoicomonas sp.
AGCTTGATCCATCCGTCGCGTAGTGCGTATAACCCCTGCGATTTTAAATAGGCATTCGACAATGCCTGATTAATTCCCGGTGTCTTCGAACTACGCCACGGGCCTTTACTGGTCAGACCACAGGCAACAGCCGCTTGAATATGAACACCTCTCTTCATTAAATTCCTGACTTTTGTGCGTCGCTTTCGCCACTGTCGCCAGTAGGCCATGCGAACTCTGCGACGTATCCAGTTATCCAGATCAACGCAACGCTGATAGCCATTGGCCATTCCAAAGTAATGAATCCAGCCTCGTAAATACTGGCTGATTTTGAAGAGTTGGTATTTCATTGATACACCCCCGTTACGGTTTGTGAGTTTCCGGACCTGCTGCTTGAATCGCCGCAGGGTTTTCCCGTGCCATTGAATGCTTTTACCCCGGAATGTGAAACCCAGAAACTGACTTTCACTGGTTCTCACAACTTGGCTTTTGGTGGTGCTTACAACCAGTTTCAAACGCTGTTGCAGGTACTGACTGATGCTGGACAGGACACGCTCTCCCGTTCGCTGACTTTTCACTAAGATCGTAAAGTCGTCGGCGTATCGGGCAAACTTGTGGCCTCTGAGTTCCAATTCTTTGTCCAGGGGGTCGAGCATAATGTTCGATAGCAATGGTGAGAGTGACCACCTTGGGGAACAGCCTCCCGGCTGTCCTGAACACGCTGACCGTCCTGAACGCCTGCACGCAGGTAGCGACCAATAAGTTGCATCAGACGCTTGTCTTTTACCTTACGGCTCAGCAAGGTCATCAGCAGGTCATGGTTGACCCGGTCAAAGAATTTGGAGAGATCCACATCCACCGCTATGCGATAACCCTTTTGGATAATGCGGTGGACTTTCTTAACGGCCTGCTGCCCGTTTCGGTGAGGGCGAAACCCAAAACTGTTGCTTGAGAATCCCGGATCGAATATCGGTGTCAGTACCTGGGCTATAGCTTGTTGAATCACGCGATCCCTGACGGTGGGTATGCCAAGCTGGCGTTTCCCTCCGTCTGGCTTCTCGATGTTAACACGCCTGACCGGGGCTGGTTGGTAGCTGCCGTTATTCAGCTCGGCTGCGGTTTGCTTCCAGCCAGCACCCCGTACCCGGTTGGGGAATTCGGGGGCTTTTACAGGTTGGCTGATGAAAAGTGAGGGGTTGCAACAGAAATAGCCTTCAGGAGACGATTGATTTGTAAGGATCAAAATTTCTGAAGGATCAGACATGTGTGCAACACCCTCACTACGC
>NZ_JBPCXO010000397.1:0-12690 GCF_051008435.1 Endozoicomonas sp.
GCTCAAATCCAATGCAGCCATGGCAAAATCACCGAGCCATACCGTTTTGACGCAGAGTAACCATCTATTTATGTCGATATATTCGGCATTTCGTCTTGAGGTTTTGTCTAACAAGCTCAATTTGAACTACTTTGAGTTGCGAGCGAAGCTTTATCTTTCAGCGCTGACATCATCGTTCCAAGAACTTCAGTCGATGAAGGGTGCGTAACATGAGTTATATAAGGGTTAAGTCAACCCAATTAGCTTATTTCTGAGCGGAGTAATAGTAATATATGTCGAACAAAATATTAAGCACTACAATAATTTCTTTTATCGCTCTTCTAAATGCCTTGGTAAAAGTAGTGACAAGAATAGGAAATATTCGATTTCAATTGGTGGGGTACTTATCCCGGAAAGTAATAATATGCCTGCTGTTGAGCACAGTAACTAGTGAAAACCTTTCGGCGCAGGGTGGACATAAATCCAGGGAACAAACAACCGCTCACTATAGTCTGACAGAAGCGCACCCTTCCCGCATTAGTGTGGAGAGAACACGCATTTTTTCCCGGGCGTTGAGCTCTATAACCAAAGCGGGTCATAAAATTCAAACTATTGCACGTAAAAGCCTTGATGAAATGGGAGACCTTGCAGAGTGGTTATGCTGTCTGAGTTTAAATAGTCAGACATCTGGTACTTTTGATAATCCGGGCGAGGGCACTGAACAGCCTCCTGAGTACTGGCAGACTGTTGCAGAAACACCCGAAACCATCATAAGTGATGCCATATTGACCGCCCATATGCGATGCCTAACCTTAGAAGAGGGCGGTTGCCTGAGCCTGGTTGAAGATGAACTTGAATCCGTATTGAATCGGCTTCCAGACTATCAGGGGGAAGAAAATAATTCGGCACTTTTATACCATACACTTCGACGAATTTACCGGGCGCGTAAAAAATATGAAGAAGCGATTTTAATCACCCAAAAAGAACTGGCATCGCTCCCGCTGGCGTTTATCACGAACCACGACCCCCAGGCTTTTGTTGACTATGCAGAATTATTGGAGGAAGTGGGGCGTTCTGATGAAGCAAACCAGTTCCTGGATGGTCAGAATTTCAAAGATTCCCCTTATATCGAGCGCAGAAAAGAGCTTTGGCGAGCGAAGTTTAACCGTAAAAACGGCAACCTGGCTGAAGCTGAGCGTGCCTATCTGCGAGCTTTAATCATCGCCCATAAAGATCCACAAGTTTATCTGGATTTTATCCGGTTTTATTCTGAAACAGGTCAGCCTTTACTGGCGCAGGCTCTGACAAGTGCCATGCACAGGGTTGTTCTGGAATCATCTCAATGGCAGGAGTATGGCGACACGCTGAAAGACTACATTGAAGGCGAGCTGCCTGAAGATCTGAAAGGGTATTATGGCACAATGGATGACCTGATACCCGCTATAAGACTATGGATTAACAGTGGTCTGCTGGAAGAATCTTCACCGTACTGGCTTCCGTTAATGAAATACATTTCTGACCTTGGAGCTGATATTACGGATGAATTTTGCAGCCGGAATCGAGCATTAAAACCGCTGATACTGGATATCCCCCGTGATCTCTCCATGTCATCCGAAGGTCGGCTTCAATATTATGAGACCCTCTATAAATTGCACAGAAGCTGGATTGACAGTGACTTTTACAAAGATGCTGTTCTAGGAAGCATGTTTTACGCCTTGAAGGAGGAATTTGATGATGGTGAAGCTCAGGTAAAACTGGCTCAGTTTGCTTTTGACCAAGGTCAGGTCGAAGGATTACTGAAAAGTCATCTGGTCAACATAAAAACACTTGAAATATTAATTGATGATCACATCAGTAAAGGAGATATAAACAGCGCAATAGAAATACTGGCTCTGCTTATCCAGCAATCCCGATGGAATAACTCTTCAAGCGCCTTTCAAAAATGGATGGATAAACTGGCCAGACACATGAGCAAAAAACAGTCAGCACTGATTTTAGAAAGTTTGTTTGGTAATTTTTCATGGGTTTATTCCTCTATTCCTAAAACAATCACCAGCCTTGCTGATGCGTTAGGGCAAGAGGTTATAGCAAACTTAATAAGACAGGTATTGAATGCCGGATCGGTTAAATTTCATGAAGAAAACCATTCCAATTTGGTCTGGTTATTACAAGAAAATATATATAGCCCCATCCTCCCTAAGTTTCAGGAACCTATACACTCTGCTCTCTTGTCGCACCCGACCATCAAACGTGTATGGGATGATCTACTGAGAGAAAGTGAATATATCGCGGAAGTAAAGAGACTTCGTCACTGGATCAGAGTATTCCGTGAAACGAGTGCTCCCTTCAAGTCACCTGTAAAAATCAAGTTGGAAAACTTGCCAACAGAGAACCCGCCCCGCCTGAAACCTAGCAGGCGGGCCAGGTTATCATCAAGTTCAGAGGCCAGGAAACTGGCCAAATTATTATCCAGTATCGGAATACAACAACGGCATGTGCCCGGAGATGGTTTATGTATGTGGCATGCACTGGCCGCAAATTTGAATCATCTCAATATTGGGCAATACAACACCCTGCAACTACAGCAGATAATCAGCTCATATACGGCTGCATCTTCCTATGCTCCGGCTCAATGGGGAACAAGTGATCATCTTATGGTGGTATCTCAGTACTTCAATGTTCCTGTTATCGAAATACTATCGCCAAATCCCGGGGAGCTGGCTGCGATATGGTATCATCCCAGCCTGGAGGGTGGCACGATAATACAGCAATTGACCAGCGATGTGGATATACTCACAACATTACAACACCTGCACAGCCAGTACACGCCACCCATTATCATGATCAACAATATGTCACTCTCGAATAGTGGACTGGTATTGGATGGTAGCAATCACTGGTCAGCAGGTATCTGGCAAGATGGCGACTCTCAGATGATAGTTACACAGCATTCAATGAACCATGAATACAATTTAGTTTTTTTATCGATTCTAGGAGCCTATCGGACTTTTGCTTTTGAGCATAAATTTCAGTAGAACGAGTCGAATTACTCGATGGATTCGTGAGAATAGTTGACCTATTTAATCGAATTCATCGAATAATTGGGCCGTTCTTTCTGGAATTTAGGCCGAAATAGTCTTAAGTCCGACAGGCTCCTGGCTACAGGATCAATTCGTATGGTCAAAGCAAGCATTGATTTTCAGCTTTGAATCTCTGAAGGTCATATTCCCCGCCACTTGCGGCGTGCTATCCAGAGAACTACTTCATGCAAAAGATTGTGACATCAAAGAACAAGCAGCATTTGAAGCTGGTGTCAGCTTTGCCTACCAATGGCTTCGAGCACTCTCAAGGACATTCCTGATGGGCAGTTTCCCGGCTCAAGCAGTGCAGCTTTTTTGCAATTTTTAATGCGCCTCCCAGTGCATCGGGTTTTTTCTTGATCTTCAGGTCTTCGAGAGGTGCTTTTTCAGCAGGTGATAAATCATCCCACAATGGCTCGGCCATACTGCCCTGGATAACAAAAGGGACATTCCCCATACCGGCCTCGGCAATATCGTCAAACCGTCTTAGAAAATCATACTTGGCTTTATTCCAGGCATACTCGACACAGAAGTCAGGGCTGACATCCGGATTGGTTCTGTAATCATTCAGGATTTTGGCTCTGGCGGCATATTCTTTATTGTTTTGAACCTGAACCATTGAGAAAAATGCCCGCTGTTCAACATCTGACTTCCCACTCAGCACTTGCTGGGCATAGAAGAAGGGAATAGTTCTGGGAAAGTGTTTAAATTCTTTCTGGCCAATGTGAACAGGCTTTTTGTTGAAAAGCTCAATTTTGTTGCTACTGAAAAAGGTGATTTCATCCATGCAGTCATCGTAGTCATGGGTTAAACGAGCGGCAGAAGGTTTGTCGGAGGAAGGGGCTGAGAAACCACTGATTTGCTTATCCGGCTGTCCTGCTGCCCGTCCGCGAATCACATGGCCAGTGCCAATAATAATGACAATACCTTGTTGTTCAAAAACATCGTGCCAGACGGTTTCGGCATCGGACACCACCACGGCTTTTTGCAGCCTGTGGTCTTGCTCAAGACCTTCCAGAAAGGTTTGTATACTCACCAGATCTTCTGAACCGGACATGCCCAGGACAGCGGAGTAACAGATAGAGTCAGCGGACAGATTTCCCTCTACGGCTAATTGATTAAGGCTGTTATCAATCAAATGTTGGGTATCTCTGGCCACCATCTCTGGAGCAATGACTATCTTGCCGTTGGCTTCAGTCACTAAATCGACTTTAAATTCAGGGATATAGTGGCCTACAGCATTGGTGACTGCCCGGACCCGAATAGTGCTGGCACCACCGTCTACACCTATTTGAGCATGAATGTTGCAGTGTTTATCGCGGTCGCCTGGTGGCGTATAAATATACCAGGGAGAGATCATTCCTTCCCTGATTTCCAGAGCATCAGAGAACTCGTCAGCCAAAGAGGTGTTTGAAGCCAGGAGGAGTGTGATGACAAAACCCCGGAAAACATTGAGCAGCCATGAGCAAATGAAATGAAAGGTTGTCTTCCTTGAGAACGAAAAAATTTTCACGGTAAACTCATGGAACAGCATATTAATAACAGCGCTTCATTGAAAAACCCACGCAGAAGGATAGTTCAATAATTTTTTAAGCTGAAAATAATTACGGAATCGCGTTCTATGGCCTATCGATTGATACACCTTTCTGATCCCCAGCTAGTGCCAGCGGGTCAGCTGAACTATGACATCGACCCTCAGTCGAGGTTGCGACACTGCGTTGACAGGCTTTTGCAGGAAGTGCCGGAATCCAGTGCCTGTATTATCACCGGTGACCTGACTCACTGGGGCGAGAAAGATGCCTATCAAGTATTGAAAGAAGAGCTCGACAGACTTCCCTATCCTGTTTATTGCCTGATGGGCAATCATGATCATCGACAACACTTTCTGGAAGTGTTTCCTGACCATCCCAGACAGTCGGAAGGCTTTATTCAATTCTCCGTGGAAACGGCTCTGGTTAATTTGATTTGCCTGGATACACTGGATGACAGAAAGCGTAGCGGGATACTCTGTGAACAGAGGCTTGCCTGGCTGCAACATGAGCTGAACGCTTCTGATCAACCCGTTTGTCTGTTCATGCATCACCCACCTTTTGAAACCGGGCTGGCGAGTATGGACAGAGACAATCTGATCAATTCAGAAGCATTCTGGGCCGTGCTCCAGCCCTATAAAGACCGTATCCGACATTTGTTTTTTGGCCACTTGCACCGCTCTGTTTCAGGCAGTTGGCAGGGCATCAGCTTTTCATGTCCACCTTCTCTGGTGCACCAGACACCTTTTGATTTTCATAATCCCAAACCTGACTACGTTTCACCAGAGCCGCCGGTTTATAATCTGGTGGATCTGCATGCAGACAGGGTAGTTGTACACGCTCACAATTTTCTGCATGATTCGCCCGCTATTAACAGCAGAACCTGTCAACGCTATCAAAAGCCTGTGGATCCTGACTCATGAATTTTAATGAACCTGCACTTCTGAAAGACTGGGAAGAACGTTTTGTCGATTTCCTGCAAGACCGGGATTCTGACGATGCGTCCCATGACATTTCCCACTTTCAGCGGGTCTGGAAAACAGCTCAACAATTAATGAATGAGGGTGGCTTTGAGATTAACCGGCTGGTGGTTCTGGCAGCCTGTTACTTTCACGATATAGTTGTGCTGCCAAAGAATCATCCGGAACGTTCGAAGGCGTCGACTCTGGCGGCTGAAGAAACGCAAATCTGCCTGAAAAAACTGGAGTTCCCCCAAGATTTGATCAGTGCTGTATGCCATGCAGTGAAGACCCACAGCTATTCTGCGAACATCACTCCTGAAACTCTGGAAGCGGAAGTGGTTCAGGATGCTGACAGGATGGAAGCTTTGGGGGCAATTGGTATTGCGCGCTGTTTTTATACCGGGGGCAAACTGGGACAGAAACTCTTTGATCCGGAAGATCCCATGGGGGAAAACAGAGAGTTGAACGATCGTCAGTACTCACTGGATCATTTTGAAATCAAGCTTTTGCAGATCCAGAAGACCATGAAGACAGAGCCAGGGCGCAAAATGGCTGCACGTCACAGTGACTTTTTGCAGTCCTTCAGAACCCAGCTGTGTAAGGAACTTGCGGGCGATTACAGCTGAATTGGCCTTCAATTGGTAATGTTTTTGTTATTTTGTGACAAAACACCAGATTGAAAAAACATCGATCAAAAAACAAAGCGTTTGATTTAAACGGTCGTTTGATTTAATGTCTGGAGTTCTAATGAACTGCTTGCGGTAGGGTAGTTCATTAGAAGAAGTCCGAATAAAAATAATAAAAACATCTGGATAACCCATGAAAAAAACTAAAAGTTGGCTCAAGGGCGCTGCTCTTATTACCGGGTTTTTACCTCTTTTATCATTTGCGACCTGTAATCCCTTATCAATCGAAACATGCTCTTTACCGTTCCCCAGTAACCAAGCATTCACCATTCAATCAAGCACATCTCCGACAGGTGTTGTTGTGAATGTTGAAAACTCAATATTGCCTGATAGTGTACTGGCGGAATTGCAGGAAGGAGATAAACCTTCATCCATCTTAAATGGGAAAAGCGGGTTTTCAGCAGCTGGACCCATACTGTTTCAATTAGCTTCAACACCAGATCCATTATCATTGCCAATAGATGGTGGAGATGCTGTTAAAGTGTTTGATCTTAATACCGGTGAAGAGCTGAGTGTTTTTGTTAATCTCAGCAATCCGGCTTCTCATGCCGATGAAACCAACCCTAGAGTGGTTGTTGAAGTATCGCCTATGACTCGTTTTCCATATGGTCATAAGCTTCTGGCTGTGTTGACAAATAAACTGAAGAATCTGGATGGTGAAAGCTTTTCTGTACCATCATCTGTGCAGGAAGTAGTGAGCGACTCTGGTGCATTGGCAAACTATTACAGTGATGCTCTTGATTTCCTTGCTGGTAAAGACATTCAGGCCAATGAAATATTGTCGCTGACCGACTTTACAGTACAAGATCGATCTGAACTCAGTGATTCTTTCATGAGCATGGTTAATCTTGTTACTAGTCAGGATCACCCTGTCGAAATTTTATCCGTCGACTATCATCGGTTTGGAGCTTTTTCAGCAAAAATAGAAGGCCGGATTCGTCTTGTCAGCTTCAGGGAAAGTGATGGGCGTATTTCTTATACTCCAGGTGGTGCAGGAAAGGATTACTGGACGAACTTTAGTCTCTGGCTTCCCTCTGAGGCAAGGCAAGGCCCCGTACCAGTCGTTATCTATGGACACGGGTTGAATTCTTCCAGACAGAGTGCTGAGCGGGTAGGTGAATCTGCTCTGAAAGAAGGGCACGCTGTATTTGCTATTGATCAGCCCCAACATGGTGACAGGGTTGTCCTGGATGGTGGGGATTTCAGTTCCATATTAACACCAGGAACAGTCAGCCGGCTGACGGGTATGGTGGTTCAGTCGCCTTTAGATATGAACTCTGTGCTAACGGGCATCCGGCAGCACCTTGATAAGCTGGATGTATTGCCAGAAGGCGGAGATGGCGTTATTGAATTGGATACAACTCGAATTTCTTACCTGGGGACTTCTCTGGGAGGGTTGTTAGGAGGAGCTTTTGTTGGCTCAGCAGGGGCTGAGCTTAATGCTGGTTATCTACAGGTACCAGGGGTTGGAGTGACTCATGTTCTTTCAAATTCAAGCCTTTATAACTCTAATGGTATATACAATGTAATTCCCTCCAGCGCTAATGGAGCTGAATCAGCCTGGATGATAGCTGTTTTTCAGAGCAAGCTTGATCAGGGAGACAGTATTCACTACGTTGACTGGGTTCGAACTCCTCAATACTCAGCTGCTGTGAAGCCATTGGCAATAATGTATGGGCAGCGAGATAAGATTGTGCCTTTTTATACTGCTGAAAGGTTAGCAAGGTTGGCAGATTTGCCTCTAGTCGGTCTAAATTCAGATCCGGTCACGGGCTTGAGGGTTGTAAGCGATATGGAACATGGCTATGGAGTCAACCAAAACGATGGTGGTCATTTGAGTTTCCTGAAGTATTTTGAGGTCCGGAAATACAGGAATTGGCTGAAGCAGCTTCCATAAACATGACTTATTGGCAGAAACTTGTACTGTTAACCTTCGGGAAATCTACTTATACTTTCCGGCAATCTTGTCGGAGCGCCATGAGCTGAGACCGAAATGCTGTTTTTCGGAATCCGTAGAACCTGATCAGGCTAAAACCTGCGAAGGGAACAAGAAGACCCGTTCTGGGAGTGGATAGAATCTGGATTTTACCCACTCCATGAAATCTTTCTTTATTGAAAGATCGGGTCTGGCCAATCCGGCAAGCCATATCGAAATTGAAGGACACTGAAACGATGGCTTGCGAGAAAAACACGTCTGATTTTGACCGGCAATTGCTGATTGATGCCTGTCGCCCTTTCCCCAACTCTCAAAAACACTATGTGACAGGCAGTCGCGAAGATATTCGTGTGGGAATGAGAGAAGTTCATTTACACGATACCCATGAACGCTTTGGTGGCGGTAAGAATGAACCCGTTCGGATCTATGATACGTCAGGCAGTTATACAGAGACTGGCGTTCCCCATGATTTGAATCAGGGGCTACCGGGCTTACGTTCAAAGTGGATAGAAGAAAGGGCAGATACTGAATTGCTGGACGATCGTTCATCAGAGTTTGCCCGCTCCCGGCAGTTTGACCTGCGCCTGGAAGAAATTCGCTTTAAAGCATTGAGAACACCTCTCAGGGCAAAATCCAACCAAAATGTCTCCCAGCTTTATTACGCCAGGCAGGGAATTGTGACTCCGGAAATGGAGTACATCGCCATTCGTGAAAATATGGATCTTGCTGAGGACTCTCATATCACACCGGAATTTGTCAGAAAGGAAGTGGCTGAAGGGCGGGCCATTATCCCGGCAAACATTAATCACCCGGAATCCGAACCCATGATCATTGGGCGCAACTTTCTGGTGAAGATCAATGCCAATATTGGTAACTCAGCAGTGACTTCTTCTATAGAGGAAGAAGTGGAAAAAATGCTCTGGTCGGTTCGCTGGGGTGGCGACACGGTCATGGATTTATCCACAGGCAAGAATATCCATGAAACCCGCGAGTGGATTATCAGAAACTCTCCGGTACCCATCGGCACAGTGCCCATCTACCAAGCCCTCGAAAAGGTTAAGGGTAAGGTCAAGGAGCTGAGCTGGGAGGTCATGAAAGACACCATTATTGAGCAGGCAGAGCAGGGTGTAGACTACATGACGATCCATGCCGGGGTGCTCAGAGAGCATGTTGCCAAAACCAAAAACAGGGTGACAGGTATTGTTTCCCGGGGAGGCGGCATTCTGGGTCAGTGGGCAGAAATGCACAATGCTGAGAACTTTCTCTATGACAATTTCCGGGAACTGTGCGAGATCTGTCAGGCATACGATATCAGCTTGTCACTGGGAGATGGTCTGCGCCCGGGCTCTATCGCTGATGCTAACGATGAAGCCCAGTTTGGTGAGCTGAAAACCCTTGGGGAGCTGACCAAGATTGCCTGGGAATACGATGTTCAGGTCATGATTGAAGGGCCGGGTCATGTACCCATGCACCTCATCAAGGAAAACATGGATATGCAGCTGGAGCATTGCCATGAGGCACCTTTCTATACCTTGGGGCCTCTGACCACCGATGTAGCGCCTGGCTATGACCATATTACTTCAGGCATCGGAGCAGCGATGATCGGCTGGTATGGCTGCGCCATGCTTTGTTATGTAACCCCCAAAGAACATTTGGGTCTGCCCAACAGAGATGATGTAAAGTCCGGTCTGATTACTTATAAAATTGCCGCTCATGCTGCGGATCTGGCCAAAGGTCATCTTGGTGCTCAGGTTCGGGATAATGCCCTGTCGAAGGCTCGCTTTGAATTCCGCTGGCTGGACCAGTTCAACCTGGCTCTTGATCCTGATACGGCCAAAGCCTATCACGATGAGACTTTACCTCAGGATGGTGCGAAGGAATCAGAGTTCTGTTCTATGTGTGGACCTGATTTCTGTCCCATGCGCATGACCCAGGATGTACGCGAACTGGAAGAAACTGCCTGAAAATAAACACTGGGAGTCAGCCGTTGAGTTGATTCCTTTTGATCTGTCGAAGAAATGACGGAACTACTGTTAGCTATTCTCTTGGATAAGTTCGCTTACTGTCCCACTGACAAGGAGGTCATTGTGGTTCCGTTTTCTCCTCAATCGTTTCTGGATTTCTATCAATCACGTAAAGGTGTTGAAGGACAATACCCCATAATGGATGGTGGGCAGCTGTCATCTGAAAAAGTGGGCTGGTTTCAAGGGCCTTCTGATAAATACAATGCTTTTTGTCGCTCCGTGAAAATATTTTATGAGCGAGAAAATGAACTCATGGACAAGCCTGAGCTGGTGGGTGTTAGTCGGGAAGTGAGAACGGCTACTGGCCAAACGACTCCCTTGCGTAAGAGAAGCGTATCTGGAACTGATCCCTCCAAGCCTAAGCTTGCGAAAGTGTGGAATGATGAATTTATAGCCATTAACCAGGCCAGTCTCACTCGTTTGCATGATGCAGAAATAAAGCTGGTTCAACTGATCCTAAGCAAAGCCTCCGATAAAGAGATCCAACAGCAGGTAGAAAACCTGATATTTGAGTTTTGTAATGCCACAAAAACTCGAGATAACGGCGATTGGGAAGCTCATTTAAGAGACTTTATAGAGTTGGAAAAGCAGGATGTTCGGGTTCAGGTAGCTGTACATCTTCATCCGGAAGGGAAGAAGCCTGGAATAGGGGTTGATCGAAGTAAAGCGGGAGAACCCAAAAAAAGCAGATCAGTGTATTCCGATTACCTGAAAGGCTTTGGCGATCAACTCGGATATCTTGATACTGCCATAGAGAAGTTCAAGGCAAACCCGCCAAAAGAAGTGGGATTTACACGACAGGATCGATTGAAAGCCAGGAAAAACCCTAACGTCAGGCCTGATATTCAACCCTTGGATTTGGGGCCTCAAAGAGCTCCTGCACCTGTGTTTCACAAGCCAGACTCACCACTACCACCCCCTATCCATCAACTAGAGCCACTGGGGGCCGTTGCTCAGGAGCCAGGTGTAACAGAAGACATGAAAAGGGCATTTCAGGCCTTCCTGCGCTCAGGATATAACTTTGGTGAAAGTAGCGTTGATGATATTCAGCTGGCCTTCAACACTGGACTCTTAACTGAAGACTTTTTGGCAGCAGCCACCAAAGGGACTAATAAAAAAGAACAGTTTGAGTTAATGAACAGGATGTTAGGTGAGTTCAAAGGCAGTATGCACAGAGATGCTTTTTCCTATGAGCATGAAGCGACGTCACTTGAAAAAAGGCCGTCCTCTCCTGTTGTCACTGCACCACCGCCTGTTCTGAAACGCCAGAATTCGGAAGAGAGCCGACTGAAAGCTTTCGAAGTTTATGGCAACTCTTACTATGGTGCAGAGTTAAAATACGATCCATTGAATATGGATGACTTCAGGAGGGTTCAGGAGGCAGGGCTGCTGAATCCACAGTTTGTTGAACTGGCTCTGGGAGCGTGGAGTTTCGAGCAGGATATAGCTTTTGCTACTTTCCATACAGAAGTATTGGGACTCAGAGAAAAGGCAATGCAGCCACAACAAGCGGTGGTTGATACTAAACGACTGTCTCCAAATACTCCCCCGGAACTGAGAGAGAAGCTGATTAATGAAGCCTGCAACTTATTTGTAGGTATTCTTGGTGATCGCCAGTACGGTTTGACCGTTGATGATATGAAAAGAGCTTATCAGGATAGGGTGATGACCGATGCAATGGTCAACGCCTGTCTGGATAAAATGGAGTTCGATGATCCTCAGCTCAACGCTTTGGGTAAGCAACTCCATGAGGACAAATTTCCTTACAAAGCCAGAGTCAAAGATGATGATTTTGGTGACTTTCAATCGGCTTCATTTTCTACTCCAGGTGCAGGTGCAGGTGCAGCGCCAGATCCCAATGACCTGCCTGCACCTTTATTTGCCAATCTTCAGGAGTTTCAGCAGTACTTAAGAGATCCTTCGCCTGAACCTTATGACATCAGGGACGAGCGGGGTAACGATGATTGGCAAATGAGTTTGTCTTCACTCAGTGCTGGGTTCACGGGTCTTCGTCAGGAAGATTTACTGGAGAATAAAGAACCAGAATTAATGCTTCCTCCAGTAGCTGGGCCGGTAGTCACTCCGCAGCAACAAGTGAGAGCAACAGAGGAACAGAAGAAAGCCTTTAGGAAGGCTAAATCATTTAACTCGGGTATCAAGGATTCTGATCTGGCCGCTGCTATTCGAGTTTTAAACGCAGATCAACGTTTAGCGAACGGTGTGTTGACCAGAGGCGGTAGACAACAGGAATTCCTTCGTGAATTTTCAGGAGCCATTGTTTTAGAGGCTAGAAAAGGTCATTCAACGACGGGAGGTGTTTCTGTTGTTCAGCAGACGGTAACCACGCCTCCTCCTATTCCTGCCAGGCAGCCTGTTGCACCTCCTGTTGCACCTCCTGTTGCACCTCCTGTTGCACCTCCTGTTGCACCTCCTGTTGCACCTCCTGTTGCACCTCCTGTTGCACCTCCTGTTGCACCTCCTGTTGCACCTCCTG
>NZ_JBPCXO010000398.1:0-2959 GCF_051008435.1 Endozoicomonas sp.
TCGCAGGCCGGGTCAGTGCACCCATTCTGAAACTGGTGCAACTCTGGCAGGACTTTCAGCAGGCGGGTATCTCTGTTCAGCGGTTGGGTGACATATTAAATACGCCTACAGAACCTGGCCATGATCCAAACCGTACAACCCTTCCCGCTCTCAATGGCTTCGTCAAGTTTGAGCATGTGCTTTTCCGCTACCAGCCGGATCGCCCGGCCGTGCTGAATGGCGTTTCTCTGGAAGTTAAGCCCGGTGAGATCATTGGCATAGTCGGTCGATCCGGTTCAGGGAAGAGCACGCTGACCAAACTGGTGCAACGATTGTATGTGCCTGAGTCTGGTCGAGTATTAGTAGACGGCGTTGATCTGGCATTAGTTGAACCTGCCTGGTTAAGAAGGCAAGTGGGTGTCGTGCTCCAGGAGAACTTTTTATTCAACCGTTCCGTTCGGGACAACATCGCTTTGGCTGACCCCGGAGCTTCTATTGAACGTATTATGGCGGCGGCAAAACTGGCGGGTGCTCATGAATTTATTCTGGAACTGCCCGAAGGTTATGACACCCAAGTGGGTGAGCAAGGCAGTTCATTGTCTGGCGGGCAGAAACAGCGCATTGCTATTGCCCGGGCCTTGCTGACCAATCCCAAAATACTGATTTTTGATGAAGCCACCAGTGCTTTGGATTATGAATCCGAACATATCATTCAACAGAATATGAAGCGGATCAGTCAGGGACGCACTGTGTTTATTATTGCCCACCGTCTTTCCACCGTTCGCGACGCTAGCCGGATTATTGTGATGGATAAAGGCCGAATCGTTGAAGAGGGTAGCCACGACCATCTGGTTAAACAAGGTGGCCATTACGCACGACTGAATGCTCATCAGCACGGTGTCAGGGAGTCGGTGTAATGATTCGATCATTCTTTGAAAAGGCCACAAAAATTCTGTTATCGAGAACTGAAAAGCCTGAAGCCTTACAAAACACTCGTCGTCAATTTCTGCCCGCTGCATTGGAAGTGGAAGAGACACCGGCAAATCCTGCCAGCAGAGCCATAGTCAAAGCCATAGCCTTGCTGTTTGTTATTGCGGTGGTCTGGGCCTGTGTAGGGAAGATCGACATTGTCGCTTCAGCGCAAGGGAAAATTGTACCGGGTGAACGGGTAAAAACCATTCAGCCCATGGTGATTGGCGAAGTGCAAAGGATTCATGTCCGCGAAGGTGATGAAGTGAAAGCCGGTGATCCGTTAATTACTCTGGTCGGTACAATGACAGACGCAGAAAGAGTTCGGTTGGAGCAGGAAATTACGGCTTTTTCTCTACAACTGGCACGACAAGAAGCGTTTACGGACTATCTGGATCACAACACCGGCACAAGACCAGAAACGTTGAAACTGGATAGCTACCTGAGCCTGAAGTCCAACCAGAGTGTTCAGGGTAAAAAAACTCAGACCTTTGAAGAGCAGCTGCTACTGCAACAAATAGAAGACTATGTTTCTGCCAGTGAAACCCTGAAGAGTCAGCTTAAAAGCAAAGCCGCAGAACAACAGACCATAAAAGCCATCGTCACTAAACTGCAACGGGTGCTGCCTATTATCGAAGAGCGTACTCAGGCATTGGAAGGGCTCTATAAAAAGAACTA
The DNA here is from genome assembly GCF_051008435.1 of Endozoicomonas sp. Classification (GTDB taxonomy): domain Bacteria; phylum Pseudomonadota; class Gammaproteobacteria; order Pseudomonadales; family Endozoicomonadaceae; genus Endozoicomonas_A. Next base: position 1,627 of record NZ_JBPCXO010000398.1, read on the forward strand.
CGGATCAAAAGTGCAATATCTGGAGCTGGAACAACAGCGCATAGAGCTGGAAGAAGATATAAAGGCTCAGCAGGCAGCGGTAAGACAGCTGGAAGCTGAGCAGGAAGAAATCCAGAACCAGCGGCTCAGTCTCCATGCCCAAACCAGGCGCGAAAGCCTGGACCAACAGGAACAACTGCACCGACAGCTCGCCAGCCTGAAACAGGAAAGTATCAAGGCACAGGAATTGCATGATCAACAATTGATCACAGCACCGCTAGACGGCACCGTTCAACAGTTACAGATTCATACCATTGGTGGTGTCGTGCAACCCGCACAGGCACTGATGCAGATCGTACCAAAAGAAGCAAAAATGGAAGTGGAAGCCTGGGTGTTGAACAAGGATATCGGCTTTGTTCATGAAGGGCAGAAAGCGGAAGTGAAGATCGATACTTTTAACTTCACTAAGTATGGACAGATTTCAGGTGAGCTGGTCAATATTTCCAATGATGCTGTGCCTGATGAAAAGCAGGGGTTGAGATATCTGGCCAATGTACAGATCGAGAAGGATTGGATGTTGGTAGAGAAGAGGAAAGTGAATCTATCGCCTGGAATGAGTGTGGCGGTGGAAATTAAAACGGGGCAGCGGCGATTGATTGAATATTTTTTGAGTCCGCTTTTGAGGTTTAAGCAGGAGAGTTTGGGTGAAAGATAAAATAGCTTTGCTTTTATATCGATTTTTTTCTTTGGTTTTTGCATTCCTTGTTTCATGGAAGGTATTTATTATGGCAGAAGATCTAATGGCATGGTTTGATTGGTGGTCTTTAGGCGCCAAGCCGAAGATTGTTCAAGGGGAAGTTTATAAAATATATGAGTACGAAGGAGATCAAGTGATAATAATAAAAAAACTTGGTCAATATCATAGGCTTGATTTTGTCCTCAACAAGAAACAGCTGTATAAGCTGAAGAGTACTCAAAGAGAGTTAGAGTTTCAGTATTACTTGACGTCATCTGGAATGAAATATGTTTTTCAAATAAGAGATCCTTTAAATAATAGTTTCATTTACCAAGGAAATTTTAATGATAGTGGTTGGCAAGGGGTTGTTTGGCTAGTCTTTTTGGTTTTCTTTTTAGGTATGGTGGTTTTTTTTATATACAGTTTTTTAATGGCAGGAAAAATAAAAAGGAGATTTTTTTAAATGTCTGCTGCAACAAGTATAAAGCTTGATAGGTAATTCCTAAAAAACTGCTGGACAGAGAAAGAGAATAATACCTTTCCCTTGCAGCGACTATCCTTTATCCCATGGTTTTCTCAACCCGCAACGAACAGCAGAGTGAACAGACTGCAAAGCTT
>NZ_JBPCXO010000399.1:0-2762 GCF_051008435.1 Endozoicomonas sp.
TGGCTCTATCCTTTGCTGTTCTCGGGATCAAAGTCAGTAAGGATAGACAAAAGAAAATGACGGGTATTTCCCATAGGTTGGAGGGCTGCACTGGGCAAAAAGTCGCCGCGAAGCGGCCTACCTTGAGAAGGAAGGCCGTATTCAGGCGGGGCAAGTATTCGAGCGGGCCTTTATAAAATATTCCGAACGAATGGATGGCATCCAGCAGGGAGTCACTTGGTCTGAAGTTAAAGCAAAACAAAAAGAACGGTTGGCCAATGAACAGGCCGAATGGGAAAAGGGAGTTAACAATTGTCAGGACGAAGTGAATTAGTCGTAGCGTTGGATGTTGATACACTCGACGAGGCCAAAAAGCGGGTTTCTCAACTCGGTGCAGAGGTTGGACACTATAAAATCGGACACCAGCTGATGACCTCCGAAGGACCGGTCGCTATCCGTTATTTGAAAGAACAGAATAAAACAGTCTTTCTGGATCTGAAACTTCACGAAATTTCTAACTCAGTCGCGGCAGCCGTAAGATCAGCAGGCAGGCTTGGTGTTGATCTGGTGTTGATCTGGTGTCGGTGCATGCATCGGGCGGACGTGAAATGATGAAAGCAGCTGTATCTGCTGCCCGGGCGTTTCCCGATATGAAGATCGTGGCTCTCACGCTTGTTACAGGTTTGGATAAGATCGCCATGAGCGAGATCGGCTGGCACGGTTCTCCTATGGAGCAGGTAATCAGGTTGACTCGGTTAGCGTTAGAGTCCGGGTGTCATGGGGTGATTGCTTCTGCCAGAGAAGCTCGGCAAATCAGAGAGGCCGTTCCTGCAGACTTTTTGATCGTTACCCCGGGTATTCGACCGGTTGATGTTGAAGAGGGTGATCAGGTCCGGACAGGTACTCCGACATTTGCTGTTCGCCAGGGTGCCACGCATCTGGTGGTTGGGAGACCGATTATTCAGGCAGAAGATCCAGCCAAAGCGGCAAGGCAGGTATTAGCTGAGATGGTTGGTGCGGTGTGATGAAAGAGAAACCGGGGAGGGCTGTTAAAGCCCTCCCGAATTCATGGATCAGATATCAATGACGTCAAAAGGTACCAGAGGATTCACATCCGCTTCGTAATCAATCCCTTCAACACCAAAACCAAACAATTTCAGGAACTCTTCCTTGTATTCAACGTAGTCCGTTAGCTCGGCCAGGTTCTCATTGGTCAGTGTGGGCCATAAAGCCTGACAGTGGGCCTGAATATCGTCTCTCAGTTCCCAGTCATCCAGACGCAGGCGATTGCTGTCGTCAACCGCTGGCGCTGTGCCATCGGTCTTATACAGGCGCTCACGGAACATACGGTTGATCTGCTCGATGCAACCTTCATGGACACCTTCTTCGCGCATCTTCTTAAAGACCATGGCGATATAGAGAGGCATCACAGGAATGGCGGAACTGGCCTGGGTCACAACACTCTTGAGTACTGCGATATTGGCAGAGCCCTTCATCCCCTTCATCCCCTTCATCCCCTTCATTTGTTCATCAATAGCGTGGGCAGCACGGTCCAGATCTTTCTTGGCCTGCCCCAGTGCACCTTCCCAGTAAATCGGCCAGGTGATTTCGGTACCAATGTAGCTGTAGGCAACGGTTTTGCAGCCTTCAGCCAGTACACCGGCTTCTGACAGGGCTTTCATCCAGAGTTCCCAGTCTTCTCCGCCCATTACGGTGACAGTGGCATCCACTTCTTCTTGAGTCGCAGGTTCAACAGAGGCTTCAAACAACTGATCCTTGTTGGTATCTACGGCAGTCGCTGAGTAGTGTTGTCCCATAGGCTTGAGTACAGAGCGAATCACTTCGCCAGTGTCAGGCAGTTTGCGAACCGGTGAGGCCAGGGAGTAAACCACCATATCAATCTGGCCAAGGTCTTCCTTGATCAGATCAACAGTCTTGGCTTTTGCTTCATGGCTGAAAGCATCTCCATTCAGGCTTTTGGCATACAGGCCTTCTTCATGGGCCAGTTTTTCAAAAGCGGCAGAGTTGTGCCAGCCTGCGGTTCCGGGCTTTTTCTCAGTGGCGGGCTTTTCGAAGAAAACACCAATGGTGGCGGCACCTGAACCAAACGCAGCGGTAATGCGGGAAGCAAGGCCGTAACCACTGGAAGAGCCAATGACCAGAACCCGCTTGGGGCCCTCGGTTATTTCACCCTGAGCCTTGGTATAAGCGATCTGCTCTTTAACGTTCTGTTCACACCCTGAAGGGTGAGTCGTTGTGCAGATAAATCCGCGAATCCTTGGCTTGATAATCATCTTTGGCTCCAGTCAATGATAAGAGACGGCAGAACGAACAAGATTCGCTGCGCCGTACTGTGTACTATAAAAATACAGCTCTATCGAGTTCTATAGCCGTGTCTTGATTCGAGTGAGCGGTACTTTCCGCCCATGGCTGTCTGAGCAGAGGGCAAGCTTATCCAAAACTGGCAGGGCGGAAAAGGCGCAGGCGGTATATATCAGTAGGTATATTGATACGAAATGTATCTTGCTGCCTTTGACTTTCGGGCTCCTGAGGTCGTTTTCATCATTATTTATTCTTGTCATTCACTGGCCATGAAAAACATTTTGCTACCTCGTTTTTAATGGTTGAGGGTGGCGCAAAATGTTTTTCTGTCGCTATAGGAGCCTGTCGGACTTACCACTGACCTACTGCGAAAAAGCCGGATTTGGCCATTTTTTATGATTCTTTTCGTTGAATAGCTCGCTATTCGCCTCAAATAATCATAAAAACTGTCTCAAACCGGA
>NZ_JBPCXO010000400.1:0-20771 GCF_051008435.1 Endozoicomonas sp.
GAAATAGAGCTGAAATTCCCCCGAATTATTTAAACTGCATTGATCTTCTGCGTCTGTTTTACCCTTCTTTGGTGAATAGCAAAAAATCAAAACCCTATTCTGTAGGTTTCATGCATTCAGGAGGTGAGAAACCTCTCTCTAATCAAGAAATCACGGATTCAGGAAATAGTCTAATATCGCCTTTTAAACCAAAGTTCCTTCAGTATGACTAATTTATAAATATTTCAGATCATACTGAATTGACTACGTTTGATTATTCCATTCATAACGAACAGGTCGTGTTTTTTTTACTAAAACGCCATCTTCTACTGCACGGGTCAACCACTCTTTGACCTGGCTATTATGCAATCCGAGAGATTGAGATATTTCCTCAGATGCAATAGGACTTCTGCACAAAGGGTGTAGGTGCTTGAGGAAGTATTCATAAAGAGGCTCCAGATGCTGTTCTTTATATTCTTCCGCAGTCAGGTCTATGATTATTTCATCCTGAGCGTTTTCTTTCTCTTCTATCTCTTGCTCTATAAGAGTTGGCTGACTTTCCCTTAATTCACTATTTAATGTAGAAACAAGTGAATATGTTTCTGCCACTTTGTTCTTTGAGACAGGCAGCTCCTCAGTACCCCAAAGATCCAGAGTTGGAGCAGGTGATGTCTGCGACTGCTGCCTGACAAGCAAATTACCTACAACAATCTCATCAATACTGTTGTTACACCACTGAGCCCCCTGACCAACAATCTCTGTATTTCCAGCAGCCCTGTCTTCGGTTGGCTTAACCCATAATGGAACCCAGCCTTTTTTCAGATTCTCCAGAGCACCATTCCATGTACCACCTTTAGTACCGGAATGCACGACCAGTGCTCCATCAGCCATGCAATAGACATACTTATTACGGGCCATGGCATTACCCGCATTAAAGCCAGCTTCAGGATAAAATGGGGAGATCAGCACCAGATTGTTACTGGCAAGGTGGCTACGCCATTTTTTAGCCATTGCGGCTTTCAGCAGGCTGTCTGCCATTACACCGATTGAAGTTCCCTGTGCGTTCACAGCTCCCAGCATTGAGGTTTCATCAACCCCTCTGGCTCCACCGGAAACAATACAGATTCCATTGGAAGCGCTCTTCGCTCCAATCGCATCAGTAAACGCCAAATCAACGGGGGAAGCATTTCTGGAGCCCACTACAGCCAAGCCTCCCTGATTGAGAAGATCTTTATTGCCTACGCCAAAAAACACGGGAGGAGCCAAAGTACCCAGCCGTGCTTTTAACCGCTTCGGATAGCATTCATCGGAGCGAGTGATCACCCAGACACCGGCTCTCTGCCACTTCTCCAAAGCCAGAGCCATGGCATTACCACGTTCAAGCAATGCTTTGATGCGGTCAAAGGTAATATTTTTGTCCTGCCAGCCTACCAGCAGTTCAGAAAAGTTCTTTTGTAAGAGTTGGGCAGGTGAGAGTTTCTGATCTTTCAGCCATAACGCAAAGCGCCCCCACTCCGTGGGGGTCAAAGGTTTTGCTGCTCCTCTCTCAGGCTTTGAGAAGTATGTGTTGAGCAGCAAAATTGCCTGTGTATTTTCTGAAAAACTCATTAGTCACCTGTTGAGGTGGAGGCCAGAGCGACTGGATATACTTTTCCACTGCTAGCCTGTTGTAACAAGGCTGCTGCAACAGTGAAAGTCCAGCCAGAGTCCACAATATCATCAACCAGCAAAACAGGTCCTGAATAGCATTCAGTGACTGCAAAAGCCCCGTCCAGATTACGACAGCGCTGATATCGGTTTCGCTGCAGCTTTTGGAGACTATTGTCTCTTTTTTTTGTGATGGCGTCGACAAAGGGAAGCTCCAGTGCATCGGCCAGTCGCCGTGCAAAGCCTGGGACCAGTTCCGGGTGATTACGTGAAGGAATGCAGCAAACCCAGGTTGGAAACTCTTCTGGGTTCCAGCGTTCACGAATCATCTCAGCTGTAGCCGTTACCAACTCATCTCTGAAGTGACCATTGTGCTTGTCTTCAGCCACCATATAGCCCCAGCCTGCATCGCCCCAGCGAGACAGCACCCTGCCAACTTGCGCTTGCAGTGCGGGTAGAATATTCGTTCTGAAGTCGTACAGCACAAAAGCATCTTTCGCGGCTTGCTTGTTGGGTTTAATTGGCGCTTCGGCTTGCTTCAGAAATACAGCTGCCTGATGAGCAATATCAGATTCGATTTCTGTAGCAATGATGTTCTGTTCCAAACAATTAGCGCAGCAACCACAGGGCTCACGATTGCCATCATCCAGTGCGTTTCTGAGAAAGGTCATCAGGCATACGTCCGTTGACATATAGTCCTGAACTTCCTGCCATTCACTTTCTCTTTGCTGAGTAAGATGGGCAATACGATCATGATCCATTGAGAACGGGTTCGCTGTACGCTTCCAGACTCGACCATCTTTGAAGATCGGTGCAGGGTTTTCAATGCTCAGCATTTTCAGAACCTTTTCGATCTGTCCATTACTGACATTGGAATGCTCTTCCAGCTGTCTGGCCGTTAAGCCATCAGAATCATCCAGAGCATTCAGAATTTGATTAACTTCGTCTTCCGAGGGAAATGCGGAGCCACGGAAGTATTCGTGAATATCCCGGTCTTCCCGGCCACTGAGCAACACTCCAGTGGATGAAGCAATACCACGACCAGCCCGGCCAACCTGCTGGTAATAGGCAACAATAGAGCCCGGAGCCTGGTAATGTATAACAAAAGCCAGATCAGGCTTGTCGTACCCCATGCCTAAAGCGGTAGTAGCGACCAGCACATCAAGTCGATTGTTCAACAGCTGGTCTTCAAGATGCTGGCGATAACCATCACTGGTTTCAAAAGCAGGATCAGTGACGCCGCTGTAATAGGCTTTGGCATTAATACCATGCTCAATCAGCCAGTCAGCCACCTGATCAGCATCCCGCTTGGTCAGCACATAAACAATACCAGTGCCGTTCAGTTGTGGAATCGTCTGGGCCAGCCAGGCCAGCCGTGAAGCCTGATCGGACAGTTCCAGTGTTTGCAGGCTCAAACCGTCACGAATCAGTGGGCCACGCTGAACCACAATATCACCGAGCTGACTCTGAATATCATCGACCACACGGTTGTTTGCAGTGGCTGTAGTACCTAATACCGGTGTATTGGCAGGAAGGCGCTGAAGAATGTTAATAATACGACGGTAGTCTGGTCTGAAGTCATGCCCCCAATCAGAAATACAGTGTGCTTCATCAACCACCATCAAACCGATATTTTCAGAGACTGGCATCAGGACATTATTGATAAAATCATCATTAGCCAGTCGCTCAGGGGAAATCAGCAGGCAGTCAACCTGATTAGCAAGAATTCGGTTTTTAATGGTTTCCCATTCATCCCGATTGGTTGAATTCAGAGTGACTGCTTCGACCCCCAGCCTTGCTGCAGAGTCAATCTGGTTGCGCATCAATGCCAGCAGCGGGGAAATAATAATGGTGACGCCACGCCCCCGATCACGGAAGATTTTTGTGCTGATAAAGTAGACTGAGCTTTTACCCCAGCCAGTGCGCTGAACAACCAGCAACTTCTGTCGCTGATTGACCAGAGCATCTATTGCTTCCCATTGCCCATCCCTGAACTCAGCCTCCGGATTGTCGAGTGCCGTTCTGAGCAACTCCTGAGCCTGATCGTATTCCATATTGCCTCCAGTAAGAGAGATTAATTTGTATAGATCATAGCCCCCGTGTCAGCATAGTTGTCGCCTCTTCTGATTAATCTATTAAAGTCAGGGAGAACAGACATCTAAAAGCAAAAATAGATTTTTAACCGGACAGCAATGACCTATTATGAAGCATTGCTTTCCAGCCAGTTATCGTAGTCAGAAAGGCGTTGCCTCAGGGTGTCAAAGCATGCAGTAAGAGCATCTTTGGTTGGCAGTGTTTCCTCATGCACCAGAACCTTGAAGTTGCCATTCCATACACTTTCAAGGTGTGGCCACACCTTGGAAAAGTCCGAAAAAATCACATGGTCCGATAGTCGGACATCACACCAGTCTGCTGACTTGTTATGGACTGATTTATCATTCTTGTGAACTTCTGACAGAATGGTGAAGAAGTCATCGGCTGGCAGTAAATTCTTCACATCCTCATCCTTCGTCATCAAGTGGTGTATATCGTAAACATGCCTGATTTTCTGGGCTAATTCTGAGTAATCATCAGCAGTACATTGATGCCTAGCTCTGCACAGCCCCATGATCTTTTCAGCCATGGTTCTCTTGGTAGAGAGTACATTGATTTCAAAGGGTTCAAGGACGTATTCCTCAATAGCCTCTTCATCACCCTGTGCGGCCAGAAAGTCACCTATAAACGACTGAAGGCTCATTGGACTATGAGGGTTGGGGTCAGCAAAGGAGTTAATCTCCAGCAGTAGCAACGGGTGTGCCTGCCCAAACTCGCCGTCCAGAGAAAGGCGATCATAAGCCCACCAGGTTTTCCGATATTTTGAACCTTTGCTCTCCTTCTCTCGTCCGCTTTCTACAGCTTGACCATTGGCACCTGTAAAACCAGAAGTGGCAGCGTTTTCTATGCTTTTGAGTTTTTTCTTTCTTTGACCACCGCTCAACCCGGTTTCACAAAGTAAGGCCAAGCCTACATCTTCGGAGAAGCGTGAGATCAAGCCATAGGCTTTGCTAAGGCTGGTGCCGCCTTTAAATACCACGCAGTCTTTGAACTCAGACTCTGCGATATTTTTAAGAATGGTTGTGACCCAGTAATCTTTCTCTACGAATACATCAGGTATCTTCAGATGATCGGCTGTTAACTTAATGAGGTCTGTAAAGAGTTCATGATTCGTATGGAGTTGCATTTATGATTCTTCTGGATAGGGAGAGAAAGAAATCTGACGTTTCAAGAAAAAGGCACGATCTGTGACTGAGTGGCTATCCGTCACGCATTAATGGAGTTGCCATTTTTCTGTGTTGCTCAAAAGCTCCTCTTCTATGCCCAGTTTATATTGGCTAAGAGGGCTCAAGTTGTCCTTTAGCTTCTTGCTTTCGTAGTTCAGGGTATCTTCTAGTAGCGCTCCTAAAAACGCTTGTACAGAAGGTCTGTAGTATTTTTGAGCCAAGCGCTCTGCATCGCGGGTTGACACATCATCAAATGTTCCGATGTAACGCTTTAATACTCTGATAATATTTTCAGGACTGGCGTCAGGGATGGTTTTAAAACTCTTCATGACGTCAAGTATCTGCAACACTAAAGCACGCCTGTCATTGAGTTTATCAACATCAGACTTCTTGGCACTGATTCGAACGCCTTTGATATCCTGCTTGAAAGCGCTTTCTGTGCTGGCAATTTGGATGCGGGCAGGAATCTGAGTGGTCAAGCCCCACTCATAAAAGAGAGAAGCACCTGTTATGTATGCCACTCGTTCTTTTCTTTTGTTATTTGATCTAAACAGAAAAGCCTCGACAAGAGTTTCCTGCCCAGGGCGAACATTGCCATAACGGGTAGCCTTAGGCTTGTAAAAGCGCCCTTTTGAAAACCGGACGATCTTTTCTTGCTTCACTTGTCTGGAAAGCGCTTCAGAGACGGCCTTTGGATTATCTTGATAGTCGTCAAAATCCTGCAACCTGAACACCTTAAAGTCAGGCCAGCGACTGATCCTTTTATTAACTTTTTGTGTGATGCTCATGATGACACCTGGATAATTGAGTTACTTATTTGAGTAAATAATAGCGCCACAGTTCCTATATGTGAAGTAAACACCACCTTTGAATCCACAAATACAGATTCAACCAATTGTTTTAATTGAATATATTTTTTTGTTATTTGCGCAATAATAAACATTCAAAGCCAGATTCTTCACTTCATTTGTGTAAATATTGGATCTATTAAAAAAGGGCGCCGAAGCGCCCTTTCTATCCACCCGATTTACTTTTTATTATTGTTTACCAGTAAATTCAGGATAAGCTTCCATACCGCATTCAGTCAGGTCAGCACCTTCATACTCTTCTTCCTCAGTGATGCGCAGGCCGATGATCAGCTTGATGGCACCCCAGACAATCAGGGAAGCGAAGAATACCCATGCGAAGATGGAGACAATACCCAGCAACTGAGCGCTGAAGGTGGCACCGTCATTGGTCAGAGGTACGGCCAGCAGACCCCAGATACCGACTACACCGTGGACAGAGATAGCACCCACTGGATCGTCAATGCGCAGCTTGTCCAGAGCCAGAATGGCGAAGACTACCAGAGAGCCACCCACACCACCGATCAGAGTGGCAGATACAGCACTTGGCGTCAGAGGTTCAGCCGTGATGGATACCAGACCGGCCAGAGCACCGTTCAGAGCCATAGTCAGATCAGCCTTGCCGAACAGGATGCGAGCTACGATCAACGCGGCAATAACACCACCCGCCGCACCGGCATTCGTGTTTACAAAGATCTGAGCGACAGCGTTCGCATTTTCAACGTCAGACAGTTTCAGCTGAGAACCACCGTTAAAGCCAAACCAGCCCAGCCACAGGATAAAGGTACCCAGAGTCGCCATTGGCAGGTTAGCACCGGGGATCGCATTCACAGCGCCGTTTTTACCGTATTTACCTTTACGGGCACCCAGCAGCAGAACACCTGCCAGAGCGGCAGCAGCACCGGCCATGTGAACCACACCGGAACCTGCGAAGTCCTGGAAGTTAGCTTCGTTCAGGAAACCACCACCCCACTTCCAGAAACCCTGTACCGGGTAGATGAAGCCAGTCATGAAGACTGCGAACAACAGGAAAGACCAGAGCTTCATACGCTCTGCAACCGCACCGGAAACGATGGACATTGCAGTGGCTACAAAGACAACCTGGAAGAAGAAGTCAGAACGCGCAGAATAATAAGGCGCATCATCACCACCGGCCGTCACAGCTTCAACCGAATTTTCAGTGCCGATCAAAGAGCCAAGGACAGGCAGAATGCCGCCTTCGTTAGCCCCTGGATACATAATCGCGTATCCGCAAAGCAGATACATGGTACAGGCAATCGCAAACAGGGCGATGTTTTTAGTGAGAATCTCAACGGTGTTTTTAGAACGGACCAGGCCAGCTTCGAGCATGGCAAAACCTGCTGCCATCCACATTACCAGCGCACCGGACATCAGAAAGTAGAAAGTGTCGAGTGCGTACGACACTTGAGCCAGATTTTCCACAGGGCTCCTCCAAAGAAGGTTCAGCAGATTAGTAGTCTTTTGCTAAGGAAACAGACCTCTGTGTTTCGGGGACTGTTTCCGTATTAGCTATTTTTATTTTTCGGATGTCGCGTTCAGTAGTTTTCGACTTGTTCCTGAACTAAACGACAAACCTTATTTATTGTTGTGCATGTACTCTGAGAACCATGAACTTCCATATCTTTTAGAAATGTCTCCAGACATTTCAGGCTCATGGCTGATGAACTCTTGTCCTCAGTTCATCAGATGGCGTCTTCGCCGGTTTCCCCAGTTCTGATCCGAATAGCCTGCTCCAGTGAGGTGACGAAGATCTTTCCGTCTCCAATTTTCCCTGTATTCGCAGCTTTTGAAACGGCCTCTATCACTTGGTCCAGCAGGTCATCAGAAATACCAACTTCCAGCTTTACCTTGGGCAGAAAATCGACCACATACTCAGCGCCTCTATAGAGCTCTGTATGCCCCTTCTGACGACCGAACCCTTTAACTTCGGTGACAGTGATACCCTGAACACCAATCTCGGACAGAGCTTCTCGCACGTCGTCCAGTTTGAATGGCTTAATGATGGCTGATACCAACTTCATAAAAGCTCTCCTGAGTGTTGCCTTTTGGCCTGCAGGGAATGCCCGGACATTATTATTGTGATCGGCGCCCCCAGCCTTAGAGGCTGTCGCAAAAGGGCTGCGCTTGCCGATACGTCGTTAAAAAATGACTCAAAATGCTCATTTACTGAATGTAAACTCCGCTTTTCCGTCATTTTTTGCCTTGTCTCGCCTGCGCTCGCTACCTTTTGCGACAACCTCCTTAAGTATCAGCTGACCAGGAGTCTTTCGAACTTAAGCCCGGCGGGCTCCTACGTCTCAACTGAGTTTGTTGGCTTATATGCAGTCTCTGTGCCAATTTCTGCAAAGCGTATGTCAGCAGGGCTCAAAGAGTTGAAAAATCGGAAACCCGTTCACTAAATCCTTGCTCCGCACCAACAAAGCGCACTCATATCGCTCCTTGCACCCAAATAATGCACTTTTTTAGTGCAATGGTTCATCTTCTGTTTGTGGTATCATTCTCACCAATTTTTAATCACAGCGGCTTTGCGGCTGTTTTAGCAATGGCAGGAATAATCGATGATCGATAAAGCCTCTCTTATCGGTAGTATTGCCGGCAAAGCGGGTCAGGTACTCGGTGGGCAGAAAAGCCAAACCCGGGAAGATATTGAGCACAACATCAAAGCTCTGGTGGGCAGTGCCCTGGCCAAATTTGAACTGGTCACTCGTGATGAGTTTGATGCACAGGTAGCCGTACTAAAACACACCCGTGAAAGACTTGAAGCCCTTGAGAAAAAAGTGGCCGAAATGGAGAAAACAGAACAGCCTGACTCCTGCTGCTGATTTTATTAGCCGCTCTGTTTGAAGGGGCGGCTTACCCTTCGTGTCAAAAACTTCCTCGCCACAAACACTCTGCAGATTCATCACTTTTCTACGCAGAAAGTCTTTTATAAAGGACTCACTTTTCCCATGCTTTTTCTTGTGACATGAAGGGACATTCATTCCTGTGACTGCCATAAGTACTAGGACTTAGCGCTCTGCAGTATTGTTTTGATGATGGCATTTCGATGGTTGGCCGCTTTTCTATGAGACATCCATCGCCACTTTTACTTTCTATTGACAGTTTTAATTTCAAAAAATAACCAATAGGATCAATGACTTAAATAAGATTAATGATTAATTCTCTTGGTAATTATCCCTATAGAGCAACTCCCTCCTTCGCTATAGCATTGCGCTGCAAATTAAGATAATCGCCTCAAAAAGGCGCAATTGCACTTACCAGGTCCCTTCAACATAGCCTGGCCTAAAGGACAAATAGTGAGAATCTCAGGAGAACCATCACTATGAAACGCTCGCTTTCAATTTTTACTCTGCTCGTCACCATGATCATGTCTGGTTTTATGCAGCCAGCTCTTGCCAGTGGTTGGGAACTGCTGGGCGAAAGAAAAGTCAGCCGTCGTGCAGAAGTAGACACCATCCGCGTTGGCCTGAGAGACGGCGTTTTCAAGCGTATTCAATTCAAAGTCAAAGGCGCTGACGTTGATTTCAACAAAGTGGTTGTTCACTACAAGAATGGCCAGAACCGTGAAGTTGCCTTGCGCAGCAAAATCAGAAAAGGCGGAAGCTCCCGTGTGATCGATCTGCCTGGTAAGGCAAGAGCCATTGAAAAAGTAAGATTCTACTACGACACCGAAGGTACCGGACGCGTACAGGCCAGCGTACTGCTCTGGGGTAAAGCAGCCTGATCAACAGGCTTCTTTAAGAACAGTCTGACTGAAATCCAGGCTATTCTTCATACATCAATAAGAATGTACTGAGTTCCAAAGCCCCAAAGGGCTATTTGATACCGAGTCGATAAAGAATGAAGAAGTTTCTCTGCACTGCTCTGCTGTCGTATGTAGCCATTGCCCCACTGGCAAATCTGGCTCATGCACTACCTGGACACGATAGAAGAGAAGATCGGCGGGATGATCGTCAGGACGATCGCGAAGACCGTAGAGATGATCGCCAGGATGACCGTGAAGATCGCAGAGATGATCGACAAGACAACCGTGAAGATCGAAGAGATGACAGAAGGGACAACTGGTAATGCAGCCCGTCTGAAGATCTTCAAGGTCTGGAGCCCAATAGCTTCAGGCCTCTTTAGAGAGAACCCATATGATAAAACGACTGTTCACGTTTTTAATTTTACTCGCTACCTTTTCACCGGTCTCTACACTGGTCCATGCCGGATGGGGAGATAATGATCGGGGCGAAGTCCGCGAAGACCGTCGCGATGACCGTCAGGACAACCGTGAAGATCGCCATGACGATCGTCAGGATAACCGGGATGATCGCCAGGACGACCGTCTGGATAACCGGGATGATCGCAGGGATGATCGCAGGGATGATCGCAGGGATGATCGTCAGGACAACCGAGACGACCGCCGCGATGATCGCTGGGGTGGTCCAAAAGTTGTAAAAAAGAATCTGAATGTTGTAGCCCCCAGAAAAAGGGTTCTCAGAAATAATGTTGTCGTTGTCAGAACCTTTGGCCACTCTTACTACGGGTATGGCCATTACAGCAATGATAATGACGCCTTCAAATGGCTGGCATTTACTGCCATTACTCTCAAAATTCTCGACAACATTAATGAAGCCGCACAACGTGCTCATGAGGAAGCCCAGATCAAGGCCACTACAGCGCCAGTAGGTGAAAAGATCACCTGGGAAGAAGATGATGCCTCTGGTTATGTAGTCACCACCAAAGAGGGCAAAAGCGCCTCCAGTGGTTTGGTCTGCCGTGAATTCCAACAGTCCATTACCGTTGGCGGAAAGACCGAAGATGCCTGGGGCCAGGCCTGTCTTCAGGAAGACGGTTCCTGGAAGATCGTCAACTGATCCCTGTACCGGCCAGTTCCCATGCTGGCCGACCACTCCAGCCAACACCTCTCTGAATCACTGCTATCCTCAACCTTCGCTTTATAGAGATACTCTACTCACGAGTACCTGAAAAATAAGAACCCAAGTACAAAAAGAAGGTAGTTTTTATGTCGCGGTTAGCAGTTGTTCAAACCCGCGCCAAGACCGGGCTGGAAGCACCTACGGTATCGGTTGAAGTTCACCTGTCGGCAGGTTTGCCCGCATTAAATATGGTTGGTCTTCCGGAAGCCGCTGTTCGCGAGAGCAAGGACAGGGTAAGAAGTGCCATTCTGAACAGTGGCTTTGAGTTTCCGGTCTCCCGAATGACCGTCAACCTGGCACCAGCTGACCTTCCCAAAGAAGGAGGTCGCTTTGACCTGCCAATAGCCCTGGGTATCCTCGCTGCATCGGGTCAGCTTTCACCAGAATCCTTAACAGGCTACGAGTTTCTTGGAGAGCTTGCTCTGTCAGGAGCACTGAGGCCCATTACTGGCTCTCTACCAGCATCCATTGCCTGCAGTGAAGCCTCTCACACACTGATTCTACCTGACAAGAATGCCGAAGCTGCCGCCCTGTGCCCCGGTGCAAAAGTCCTGGGAGCCACAGATCTGCTCAGAGTCTGTTCTCACCTCACGGGTAATGAAAAACTATCAGAAGCTAGTTGCAGCAGAGATGAGACACCTGCCGTTTACCCAGATCTACTGGATGTAAAAGGACAACAGCAGGCAAAACGGGGCCTGATGACCGCTGCAGCTGGCGGCCATCACCTGATCTTCTTCGGCCCTCCGGGAACCGGTAAAACCATGCTGGCCAGTCGCCTGCCCGGTATTCTTCCAGAGATGGATGATCATGAGGCATTGGAAGTTGCAGCTATACATACTTTGTCTTCCTACAGTCACTCTCCTTCATGGAAGCAGCGACCCTTTCGCAATCCACACCATACCGCTTCTGCCGTTGCGCTTGTGGGTGGCGGCAGCCAACCCAGACCGGGTGAAATTTCTTATGCTCACAATGGCGTCCTGTTTCTGGATGAGCTGCCAGAGTTTCAAAAAGTAGCTTTGGAAGTGTTGAGAGAGCCGCTGGAAACCGGCGAAGTGGTTATTTCTCGCTCAAAAGGCCAGGCCAGCTTCCCGGCAGGATTTCAGCTGATCGCCGCCATGAACCCCTGTCCCTGTGGTTATCTGGGTGACCCCCAGAAAGCCTGCCAGTGCTCCGCAGAGCAGATCAGACGCTATAAAAGAAAACTGTCTGGCCCTTTGCTGGATCGTATTGATCTGCAGATAGAAGTCGCCAGCCAAAAGACAGAACAATTATTTAAGAGTCAGCCGGAAGACGACCGCTTTTCATCTAAAAATATCCGCCATCAGGTTATTCGGGCAAGATCTCTCCAGCAACAGAGACAAGGGAAACCCAACGCCCGACTATCAGCCAGAGAAATGGATGAATTCTGCCCATTGGATAAGCAGAAACAGGCTTTTATGACTCGGCTTTGCGACAAGCTGGGTTATTCAGCCAGAGCCGTGCATCGAATACTGAGAGTGGCCAGAACCCTGGCGGACCTGGATGAGGAGAAAAGCATTCTGCAAAAACATCTTGCTGAAGCGGTTCATTACCGAAAGCTGGATCGAGAGCCAGGCTAACCCAGCTCCACTTTATCAAACAGCTCTGGCACTTCTGCTGACCAACCCAGCTCAGAGTGTATCTTCTGCGCCATGGCATTGGCAGACTCCACTTCACCATGAGTGACAAACACCTGCTTTGGCGGGGTTTTGATACTTCTCAGCCAGTCCACAATTTGTTTGCCATCGGCATGGGCAGAGAAATTATCGAAGTGCCTGATTTTTGCTTTCACCGGGAAATCCTGTCCATGAATTTTCACCGTGTCGGCTCCGTGAATCAGTTTTTCTCCCCTCGTTCCCATAGCCTGATAACCAGCAAAAATGACCGTATTACGATGGTTGGGCAGCATATGTTTGAGATGATGCAAGACGCGGCCACCACTGGCCATGCCACTGGCTGAAACGATAATGCTGGGAAAGTTCTGCGCTGCCAGCGCCTTGGACTCTTCCACCGTTTTAACGTAGTGGGTCATCTCATCAATACGTCGGCAGTCGTCCTCCGTTAAACGATGCCTTTCATGGAATCGATGGAAGACTTCCGTGGCTTTGATAGCCATGGGGCTATTGAGATAGACAGGCAGGTTGGGAATTCGCTGGGCAGACTTCAGCTTCTCAAGCAAGTGAAGCATCATCTGGGCACGACCCACGGCAAAAGCCGGTATCAATACAGAGCCAGCAGCAGCAGCGGTCTCAGTAATGAGTCTTGCCAGAGCTTCTTCCGGATCCTGGTTCACATGTTCGCGATCACCGTAGGTAGACTCTACAACCAGAAAGTCAGCACGTTTGAGGGATTCTGGTGGATACATGATCAGATCGTCAGGTCTCCCGATGTCTCCTGAAAACACCAGCATGCGATGACCATCAAACACTTCTACACAGGCAGCCCCCAGAATGTGGCCCGCCGGTCTGAAACGAATCGTCAGCTCGGGAAATATCTGATTAATCTCTTCAAACACGCAGGGCTTAAGCTGCTTCAGTGCTTTCAGCGCGTCCTGCTCAGTGTATAGGGGTTGGGGCGGATTGTGTTTGGAGTAACCATAGCGTGCCGCATGCTTGGCATCCTCCTCCTGTAAAAAACCGGAGTCCGGCAGAAGAATTTTGGCCAGTTCACAGGTCCCTGGTGTTGCATAAACAGGCCCATGAAAACCATCCTTCACCAGCAGGGGCAGATAACCGCTGTGATCAAGGTGGGCATGAGTCAATACCACAGCATCCAGATCAGAAGGAGCGACAGGCAATGGCTGCCAGTTCATCTGCCGATAATGTTTAATGCCCTGATACAGACCGCAGTCCACCAGGATTTTCTTGCCTTCGGATTCCACCAGATATTTTGAACCGGTGACGGTGCCTGCAGCACCCAGAAACTGAAGTTCCATTGCCCACTCCCTTATTATCTATCCAAAGGCCAAGATAGCGATTTCATCAGTGATAACTGACTACTGCCCTTTATTTTTAAGTTGCTTTCTCACTCCCTGATGATCTGGTTTCATACCTGAATCTCCTGGCTGCCAACCTTCCGGCGTGACCAGACCTTCATTCTCTTCAACAAACTTGAGAGCGGCCGCCTTTCTCAGAATTTCATCGACATCCCGGCCAATGCTGTTGCTCTGAACATCCGAGATTCTTACTTTACCATCAATACCAATATAAAAAGTTGCTCTGAATGCCATTCCGTCTTCATTTTCTATACCGTACTGCTTCAGTATTTTGCCCTTTGGATCCGAGAGCATGATGAAGTCAGCACTGCCGATTCCAATCGGAGTATCTGCACTGCCTTCGCCTGATTTATCCGGTTTCAGTCGCCATGCCTGATGGGACGCCTCCTTGTCTTTGGTCATGTCCGCTTCGTCGGTGGAAAGCACCAGCACCTCATAACCCAACTCATGAAATTGATCCAATTTGTTCTTGATAGCAATCAGCTCGGTAGGACAAATAAAGGTACAGTTTTTAGGGTAACTGATGAGTAGAACACGGCTCTTTCCCAGCAGACTGGATAACTTGAAGTCGTCCACAATTCGCCCTTCAGGCTTATCCTTATCAGGTAATACGGCAGTGGTTTCAAAATCAGGGGCCATGGTTTCTGGCAGAGGTACAGCACTGGCTATAACAGGCATCAGGGCTGCAAAAAAGAGAGGAGCGTACTTCATTACCACCTCACAGGGCGAAGATGTTTTCACACCCTGTAAGGTTTAGCAGATAAATGATCAGCCAGCGCTTATTTCAGAAATAGCCTGTTCAACTTTATCCAGAGCCCGGATCAGTTCACTCCGATCAATAATCAGAGGCGGGCTTAATTGCAAAACATTGCCCTGTGAAACTTTAAAACTCAGGCCCAACTCAAGACAGCGGTAGAGTATTTTTTCTGCCTCTTGAGTTGCCCGTTCTTTAGACTGACGACTCTTGACCAACTCCACTCCCCAGAGCAAACCCACCCCTCTGACATCGCCAATCAGTTCATATCTGGACTTCATGTCTTCCAGACGATCACGAACATACGCTTCGTCCGCTTTAACCTTTTCAAGTAAATGATCCTGCTCGATAGCTTCCATGGTAGCCAGTGCCGCTGCACAACCCACAGGACTTTTCTCATGGGTGTAGTGCCCCAGCGAAATAGATTGCGCCACATTGAACCGGTCACGGGTGATCATGGCCGCCATGGGCACTATGCCACCTCCCAGACCTTTGCCTATGCACAGGATATCCGGGGTAATGCCGTATTTCTGATAGGTGAACCATTCGCCACTGCGTCCCATACCATTGGGAATCTCATCAATGATCAGCAAAACATTGTGCTTGTCACAGATTTCCCGAACTCTTTGCCAATAGGCCTGACTGGGCACCTGCACATCGGTGTTTCGAACGGTTTCCGCGATAAATGCCCCTACGCCACCTTCTTTCTCAATGACGTATTCCAGATAGTCAGCGTAATGGACATCACTGCCATCTTCTCTGGGCCAGACTCCACGATAACTGACAGCCGGTGGAATACGTTCTACTCCAGGTGTCAGTGGCCCCATATTTTCCCGAAAACAGGCTTCTCCCCCGACACCAATGGCATCCAGTGAAGCCCCATGAAAAGAGTCCCACAGGGAAATTACCTTATGACTGCCTGTCACCACTCTGGCCAGCTTGAGCGCCATTCCAACCACTGAGGTTCCACCCGGTGCAAACAGCACCCGGTTCAAATCCTCACCACAGATTTCTCCCAGCTTTCTGGCACAGTCGATCGCTACCTGATTGGTAAAACGTCTGGGTGAAAAAGGCAGTGTATCCAGCTGATTCTTTATGCTTTGCACGACATGGGGATGACTATAACCCAACTGATGGACATTGTTGCCATGAAAGTCCATGTAGCGATGCCCTCGGGCATCTTCGATATAAATGCCATCGGCTTTTTCCAGAACATCCAGACAGGGTGTGGACATGGATTGATGCAAGAAGTAACGAGCATCTTCTCCCAACATCTCTTCCGTCTGGGGATGATCCAACTGGCTCTGCCAACGCGTTCGTTCTGCAGTGGTATTGATATCACCTTCCGAGTGCAGAAAGTTCTTTTGCTCTTCCATGATCTCAGCGTTCCTGCCAGTACATGCTTTCAGAAACCGCTTTAATTAATCGACTCATGTCTTCTGGATACACGTCCCCGATATTGCCAATTCTGAAACAGTCTGCATCGGACACTTTACCGGGATAGATGACAAAACCCTGCGCTTTCAGCTGCTCATAAAAGCGGCGAAAATCATAATCAGGGTGTTCGGGAGAATAAAATGAGGTAATGAAAGGCGAGTGCAGTTCATGAGGTAACAGACATCGAAACCCTAACTCGTTCATACCCTGAACCAGCAGGCTCTGATTGCTTGAATAGCGCTTATGGCGGGCCACAATCCCTCCTTCTTCATCCAGCTCTGTCAGAGCCTGATGAAAAGCCCTCACCGTATGGGTTGGAGAAGTAAAACGCCACTTGCCCTTATTCTTTTCCATACATTGCCACTGATCATACAGATCCAGAGACAGTGAGCGGGCCTGCCCCTGGCATTGGGACAAAACACTTCGGCGAGCTATAACATAGCCAAAACCAGGCACCCCCTGAAGACACTTGTTGGCTGAACTGATCAGAAAATCAATGCCCAGTCCAGCCAAATCAATCGGAATGCCACCAAAGCTGCTCATGGCATCCACAATTAGCACACAGTCGTGTTTCTTGACCACGGCTGCAATGGTTTCAATAGGATTCAGCATCCCGGTTGTAGTTTCGCAATGCACGATAGCGACATGAGTAATCGATTTGTCTTCAAGCAACCTTTGCTCGACTTCATCAGGCGTCGGCGGCTTGATCTCACCACAATTCAGAACCGTATGAGGGATGTGCAGATACTCGGCAATCTGAGCAATACGGGCACCGTAAGCACCATTGTCGACCACCAGCAGTTTGCCTTCATCTGAAATCACTGACCCGATTGTGGCTTCTACCGAGGCAGTACCACTGCCCTGCATAAGCACGGCTGTATAATCCTCAGTATCCGAGGCCAGCCTGATCAGTTGGCTCCGGATCTCTTCAACCACACCCAGGTTGTAATCATCATCCCAGGTACACCAGTCACGCAGCATCGCTTCGCGGACACCGGCAGAGGTTGAGAGCGGCCCCGGAGTCAGCAGGAGATAGGGGTTTTCCAGGTTCTTTTCTTTAACAGTTGGCTTTTGGTTCGCTTTAGGCACGGCTTTCATGAGACACCTGTTGAAACAGAAACATCAATAATCTGGTCTATACCAATTTACACAAAATCATGAAGGGCACACTATTTTCTGTAAATACCTTCCCGACATTCTTCATAAAAACTTCATATTGCCTGTTTCGATTTTAGGCTTTGAAATGTCAGTGGCCATAAATTCATTCAGCCATTTGAGAACCACAGACGTTTCATTGTCATAAAGGCAGGTTAAAATGGTCTATACCAACTGAAACAGCCTATTTGAGTAAGCGTTTAATGGGACAGGGAAAAAACCAGTATCAGATCATCCGAGCCGCACTTAACGAACAGATTGAGAGTCGTGCCCTGCAGCCGGGCAGCAAGCTGCCATCTGAACGGTTGCTCAGTGAAAGGTTTGGTACCACCAGAATCACCCTTAGAGAATCACTGTCGTCTATGGAAGCCGATGGACTCGTCTACCGTGAAGATCGCCGGGGCTGGTTCGTTTCTCCGGAAAGAGTGATCTACGACCCGACAGTGAGCTCCAACTTTCATACCATTGCTACTGAACAGGGAAGAGTGCCTGAGACCCGGCTAATTCATGCAGATCGGGTACCTGCCACGGCACGGGTTCAGAAGCTGCTGAAGATCCCGCCTTTGTCTCCTGTATACCGGCTGCAAAGGCTGCGCTCTGTTGATGGGCGAACGGTTCTATACGTTGAAAACTACATTAATCCTGCTTACTTCCCAAACCTGCTTGAGCATGACCTTGCACGATCATTGTCTGATGTTTATCAGGAGCATTATCAGCGCCAGTATGGGCGAGTCAGCTTCAGTTTGTATCCGGTGGGCCTGAATGCTGAAGCTTCCTCACACCTTAAAGTGACCTCAGGCAGCTCGGGTCTTCTGATTGAACGGACCAACTATGACCGGTCTGGAGTGCTGATTGACTGTGACTTTGAATACTGGCGACAGGATGCGGTAGTCATCAAGGCCGAAACCGATATCAACTGATGCCGGCCTGAAAAAATAAACTCAACATTAACCATTGAAATAATTTCATCAACTCGAAAAACCGTTGTCACATTTCGGTCATCTCTCTCTCGTAGGATCTTGTTATCCAATCTGGTCTAAACCAGATTAAACATTTCGCCTGACTGGAGAGAGCCCCATGAAAAAGCGTCTAACAGCCCTGGCCCTTGCAGCAACCTCAATTTTTAGTGCTTCAGCGTTCGCCGAGTCACCTGTAGAACTGACGGTTTACACCGCTTTCGAGTCAGATCTTCTGACCCGTTACAAAAAAGCCTTTGAGCAGGAAAACCCGGATGTCCGGATCAAGTGGGTGCGGGATTCTACCGGCATCATGACCGCCAAGCTGCTGGCAGAAAAAAACAACAACCGGGCAGACGTCGTATGGGGCCTGGCAGGTTCCAGCATGGCTTTGCTGAAACAGGAAGGTGTACTGGATAACTACAAGCCAAAAGGTCTGGGTGAAA
Organism: Endozoicomonas sp.; assembly: GCF_051008435.1. Taxonomy (GTDB): domain Bacteria; phylum Pseudomonadota; class Gammaproteobacteria; order Pseudomonadales; family Endozoicomonadaceae; genus Endozoicomonas_A. The sequence goes on from NZ_JBPCXO010000400.1 coordinate 18,436, forward strand.
TCAAAGCAGAGCTGGTTGACCCGGACGCCGCCAAAGCCTGGTTTGGTAATCAGGCTTTCTTCAACGTGGTTTGCTACAACGAATCGGTTGCCAAAGCCAAAAACCTGCCTAAGCCTCAATCCTGGCAGGACCTGCTCGACCCGGTTTATCGCGGCCAGATTGCCATGCCTAACCCGGCCTCTTCAGGCACCGGCTATATGCAGGTTTCCGCCTGGCTGCAGAGCATGGGTGAGGACAAAGGCTGGGCTTACATGGCCAAGCTGAACAACAACATTGCCCAATACACTCACTCAGGTTCCAAACCCTGCGTTCAGGCAGCCATGGGTGAAGTCGCCATTGGTATTTCTCAGGCCATTCGTGGTGCCCAGTTGAAAACCCAGGGCGCACCACTGGATCTGATTCTTCCTAAAGGCGGTATTGGCTGGGATGTCGAATCCGTAGGTCTGGTAGCCGGGACTCCCAAAGCCGCCGCAGCGAAAAAGCTGGTTGACTGGTCTCTGAGTCAGGAAGCCAATGAGCAATACGTTCAGGCTTATGCCGTTGTCGGTCATAAAGACGTCAGCAAGGAAGTACCTAACTACCCGGACGTAGAAAGCGCCATGGTCGATATGGACTTTGGTGAAATGGCCAGTGAGCGTAAGGAAGTCCTTTCTGAGTGGTCCAAACGCTTCGACCATAAGTCTGAACCCAAGTCATAAAATCTCTCTGGTTATTCAGAATGTGCCGCTTATTTTCCCTTGGAGAGTAAGCGGCTGTCAGGTTTGGAGCTATAGGAAGTTAATGCTATGCAACCCTTTCTCACCATCGATCACCTGGGGAAACGCTTTGGCGATTTCACCGCCCTTAAAGACATTTCGCTTTTCGTCAACAAAGGTGAGTTTATCTGTTTTCTCGGCCCTTCCGGTTGCGGGAAAACAACGCTTCTGAGAATGATTGCGGGGCTGGAAGTCTGTCAGCAGGGTGAGATCTGGCAGGATGGCACCCACATTACTGCACTCCCGCCTGAGCAAAGGGATTTTGGCATTGTCTTTCAATCCTATGCGCTGTTTCCCAACCTGAGTGTTTGTGAAAACATTGGTTTTGGACTGAGAAACCAGGGCCAATCCAAACGGGAAGTAGAGAAAAATGTCGATGAATGGCTCGAGATTATTGGCCTGCCTGATTCCGGCCCAAAATTCCCCTCCCAGCTTTCCGGAGGTCAGCAGCAGCGGGTAGCGCTGGCACGGGCTCTGGCTCTATCTCCAGGTTTGTTATTGCTGGATGAACCCCTGTCTGCCCTGGATGCCAAAGTCAGAGTCAAATTGAGAGACACTATCTGCAAGCTTCAGAGAAGGCTGGGCATTACCACCATCATGGTGACTCATGATCAAGAAGAAGCCATGGCTATGGCCGACCGTATTGTGGTGATGAATCACGGCCACATTGAGCAGATAGGCACCCCCCAAGACATTTATCAGAATCCGGCTTCCCGATTTGTTGCTGAATTTGTCGGTGCCATGAACTTTCTTGAGGGTCATATCAACGAACATGACCAGATGACTCTGGCCAACCAGCCGCTTGCTCTTTCTGTTGCGGACTCAACGGAACGCAAGGTCATTCTGGGTATTCGTCCGGAGGACCTGAGCTTCAGTGAAGGTCAGTCAGCACTGCCGGTGAGCATCGAAAGTCTGGAATTTCAGGGCTCATTTGTTCGCGCTGACTGCAGCCCGGTTGGCTGGAGCAGTGACCATCCGATCAAGGTCGACGTACCTATCCACCAGCTGGCCGACCTGGAACTTAAACCGGGAAGCCTGAACCGACTTTCCCTGAGTGAACAGCATATCCATGTCTTCCCTGCAGCGTCATGAGGCAGCATTGAATATGACTATCTCTACTCATACCCCCGTAGAAGCAAGCTCACCCGTTCTGAGCAGACCCGCCATCAGTAAGGATCGATTGATTCTCGGGCTGGTTATCTCAGTGGTTGCCCTTTATCTGATTATTTCACTGCTTCTCCCTCTGCTGTCCATGCTGGTAAGAAGTGTTCAGGACAGTAACGGGACTTTTGTTGGTCTTAATTACTTTTCTGAATATCTGGGGAACCCCGCTTTAAGCCAGTCTATTGGCAATACCCTGAAAGCCGGAACCATTGTAACAACCATTGTCGTCAGTATTTCATTCCTGTTTGCTTACGGTTTAACCCGAACCCGGATGCCTCTTAAGCCCATGTTCAAGGTAGGCCGCTTCGCGGCGACTTTTTGCCCAGTGCAGCCCTCCAACCTATGGGAAATACCCGTCATTTTCTTTTGTCTATCCTTACTGACTTTGATCCCGAGAACAGCAAAGGAGAGAGCCAT
>NZ_JBPCXO010000401.1:0-8745 GCF_051008435.1 Endozoicomonas sp.
CGAATATTTATCAGCACCAACGGGGGCTATTTAAAGAGACGGTTGGTAAATTCATTGAGAGTTTTGCAAAGAGTAAAGACCACCTGCTACCAAAATTAGCAGGTGCCATCAATGCGTAAGTCCTATAGTTGCAGTTGGGTTGGAAGCGCACCTTCTGTGATAATGATAAGTATCAAGAGCAAACGGAAACCGGTGTATTGAGGTGATATGGTGAAGCTCCTGCATGAGATTCCTGTGACGGCATTGAAAGGTGTCGGGGCTGCACTTGCCGATAAGCTGGCGAAAATCCATATCCATAATCTGCAGGACCTGCTTTTTCATCTCCCTTTGAGATATCAGGATCGTACCCGTATCACTCCTATTGCTGCGATTCATCCGGAAGGAGATTATGTCATTCAGGGCTCAGTGGTCGCTTCTGATGTTTTGATGGGGAAGCGCCGGAGTCTGCTTTGCCGTATCAGCGATGGCACCGGTTCTGTTGGGTTGCGGTTCTATCATTTTTCCAGTGCCCAGAAGAATAATCTCAAACCTGGAACCGAGATTCGTTGTTTTGGTGAACCTCGACGGGGAGCGTCGGGTCTGGAGATTTACCATCCTGAATACAACGTTATCAAACCCGATGACGATCTGGATGTTGAAGCAACCCTGACACCGGTTTATCCCGCTACTGAAGGGCTGACTCAGCAAAGAATTCGCAGTCTCTGCGAACAGGCTCTGGAACAGCTGAACCACTCTGATGCTCTTCAGGAATGGTTGCCCGAAGACGTACGACGGAAATATCAATTAGGGTCACTGGTCGATGCTGTGGAGTTTCTTCACTCTCCTCCTCCCGATGTTTCCGTTGAGCTGCTTTCTGAAGGTCGTCATCCGGCGCAGATACGATTGGCATTTGAAGAACTTCTGGCTCACAACCTGAGCATGCAAAAGCTACGTACTCTGATCCGAACCGTGAAAAGTTATGAGATGTCCCCCAAGCAGACTTTTACCCGTGACTTTCGTGAGCAATTGCCTTTTTCTCTGACTGGTGCTCAGGAAAAGGTACTGGCGGAAATCAGTCAGGACATGATGCAACCAGAGCCTATGTTAAGGCTGCTTCAAGGCGATGTTGGATCAGGCAAAACGGTCGTAGCTGCCCTGGCTGCTCTTCAGGCTGTGGAGAATGGCTATCAGGCTGCTGTTATGGCGCCGACTGAAATACTGGCCGAGCAGCATGAGAAGAATTTTAAAGGTTGGTTGAAACCTTTGGGTATTTCCGTCGCTTATCTTTCGGGAAAGACCAAAGGGAAAAAACGACAGCAGGTACTGGATGAAATTGCCCAGGGTGATGCTGCGGTCGTCGTGGGTACTCACGCCCTTTTTCAGGATGAAGTGCAGTTCAAGAAGCTGGGCCTGGCTATTATCGACGAACAGCATCGTTTTGGTGTTCATCAAAGAATGGCCCTGCGTAAAAAAGGTGAGCTGAATGGTGGCCAGCCTCATCAGTTAATTATGACAGCCACACCTATTCCCCGGACTCTGGCTATGAGTGCCTACGCTGATCTGGATTGTTCAGTGATTGATGAGTTACCCCCGGGCAGGACACCCATTAATACCGTAGTGATTGGCGATGATCGTCGTGATCAGGTCATAGAGCGCCTGCGATCCGCCTGTCTGGAGGGGCGTCAGGCATACTGGGTATGCACATTAATAGAAGAGTCAGAAGTCTTGCAGTGTCAGGCTGCTGAAGTAACAGCAGAGCAGCTGCGTGAAACTTTGCCAGAGCTTTCCATAGGTTTAGTCCATGGTCGTATGAAAGCGGCAGAAAAACTGGAAGTGATGGACGCTTTCAAGTCCGGGCATATGCACTTGCTGGTGGCAACTACGGTCATTGAAGTAGGAGTCGATGTCCCCAACGCCAGCCTGATGATTATTGAAAACCCGGAACGACTGGGCCTGGCTCAGTTACATCAATTAAGAGGGCGAGTGGGTCGTGGCACAATAGCCAGCCATTGCCTTCTGATGTATCACGCTCCCCTTTCACAGCAAAGCAAAGAGCGTTTACAGGTCATGCGTGATTCCAGTGATGGTTTTGTTATCGCTGAGAAAGATCTGGAATTACGCGGACCTGGAGAAGTACTGGGTACCCGGCAGACGGGCCTTGCCCAGTTCAAAGTGGCAGATCTTGAGCGGGATGCGGTTTTGCTGGATCAGGTCAGGAATGCAGGTCAGATAGTGCTGAGAGAAGCGCCACAAAATGCAGAGCCCTTAATTTTTCGCTGGCTGGGGCATGCTGAAAAATACGCCAATGTTTGAAGCAGTCCTTACCTGAATGTCAGTGGCGAATTCTTGTGCTATAGAGTTGAGCATTCCTTTTTTCCTACAGTGAATGTTATGAAGATTTCTCGACGTGGTTTTCTCGCTGCGCTGACTTCCTCCTCGTTTGCCTCTCAGTTTCCATACGCCTTTGCCCTGTCGGGTGACGAAAAACAAACCAATAAAGATGGGCGAACTTTCCGCAACTATGAAGACGCTCCAGAGCATGTTCGCCGGTTCTACAAAGAGCATCATGAGAAACAAAGCTATGACTTTGCCAGGGACCGCCTGACGTTGTATCAGCCGTTGAAGCAGGGCGAGGAAACAGCCTGGGGAATGCTGGAGCAGCTTGATAAGGTCGTGGACAACAGTGATCCCGATATTGATCTGTCACAGCTTGAACATTCCTATCAGGCCGCCGAAGCCATACGGCGCGATGGTTTGCCGGAGTGGCTGCAGGTGGTCGGGTTTATTCACGATATGGGTAAAGCTCTGATTTTCTGGGGAGAACCCCAGTGGGCCGTGGTCGGAGATACCTTTCCAACAGGCTTGAGGCATTCGGAACAGATTGTTTGCTTTGACTATCTAAAGGCTAATCCTGATCTTAAAAACCCCAAAATGAATACCGATTACGGTTTGTACAAGCCGGGTGTGGGACTGGATCAGGTGATCATGACCGGGGGCACGATGAATACCTGTATCAGGTGCAGAAGAATCAATCCCGTCTGCCAGATGAAGCCCTGTTTGTTATTCGTTATCACTCACTTTACCCTCTTCATACCGGCAGAGAACCAAGATACCTGGGACTTATGAACGACCAGGATCGTCAGAATATGAAATGGGTCGAAATCTTTAATCAATACGATTTGTACAGCAAGTCGTCAGAAACCCATGTCGGACAAAAATCGCTTGAGAAGCATTATAGGGAGTTGGTCGCCCAGTATATTCCGGGAAAAATTCATTGGTAAGAATGTGTGTGCAAGGCCAGTCTGGCCGCTCAAACTCTATCGGTTATTGATAACTTTTGAGCGGCGATAAGACATCCAGGAATCTGACCTGGCATGGATAGGTCGGCCTACTAGATTCGACGACAGATAATTTCCCGACAGAGTACGATCTGACGTTGATACTCGCGCTTGTTGAACTTTGCGTCCAGGCTCTTCATAGCCCTTTTGGCCATCTCTTCATACTGTTGCCGGGCTGAATGGATGGTGAAAGGCAGCAGATCAAGAATATAGCTGTCACCAAAAGTCGCCCAGTCTACCTGTTCTGGCATTTTATCCAGATGCCCACGAGTAAACTGCAGAACGCCTTCCATCAAAGTGAATGAGCCGGTAAACAGCTTTTCTGGCAGCGACTGATGTTGCCTGAAATAATCTTTCATCATGCTGTATCCCGCCTCGACGGAATAATCCAGATGATGCACTGTTGCAATGTTTTCAGCTTCGCCGGACTCTTCCAGAGCTTCACTGAAACCCTGGAATCTCAGGCGACAGTTATCCAGAGCCTGATTACCACCAAAATAGGCAATCGCGCCGGGTTTTCCGGTCAGCATTACCTGGGTGAGCTCCTTGGCTGCCTGACGATCATCACTGATGATGGTGTCCAGCTTTGCACCGGACTGAAAACGGTCCAGCAGAATCACCGGAATGCCTCGTTTTTCCGCCTGATGATAAACACTGTAGTCAGTGACTGTGCTGACAGAGATGATGGCTTCCACTTTGCGTCCAGTCAGAGTTCTGACCAGTACTTCTTCCATCTCCGGCTCATCATCGGAGCAACTGATGATCAGTTGGTAGCCTGCTTTTCTGGCTAAACGTTCAAGATGCTTGCTGAGTTCTGCAAAACCATGATGGAGCAAATCCGGCAGAATCAGGGCCAGCAGTTTACTGTTACTGCTTCTGAGTCCGGCTGCCTGAGCATTGGCAACATAGTGATGCTCACTGGCTAGTTCCAGAACCCTTTTACAGGTCTTCTCGCTGATGCGATAGCGCTCGGCATGTCCGTTGAGAATAATGCTGGCTGTGGACTTGGAAACGCCGGCCAGTCTCGCCAAATCTTCTAACTTCATGGGCGAAAGAAATGATCCATATCAAAAAAACTGTCACAGAGGACAACAAATTATTCATAAGCTAAATCGGTTCAGCTAATATGCTGGGCATTGCTGAAACGGTTTAGCCCATATGTTAACACTGAATTTATCCAGTATTTTCCTAAATCAATCTGCTGAAGATAAGTTACAGGTAATCGAGCTAATCGGCCAGAAAATGGTTGAGGTTGGATATACCACTGAAGCTTACACTGCAGGTCTGAAAGCGCGTGAAGCGATCTCTTCCACGTTTCTGGGAAATGGTATTGCTATCCCTCATGGTACGCCGGACAGCCGTGATGCGGTTAAACAAACCGGTGTGGTCATACTCCAGTTCCCACAAGGCGTTGACTGGGGAGAGGGTGATAAGGTCTATATGGCTGTTGGGATAGCAGCCCGCTCCAATGAACATCTGCAGATCCTGAGTGGATTAACGCGAGTACTGGATAACGACGATCTTTGTGCTCATCTGGCAAAAACAGAAAACCCCCAGGATGTTATTGAGGCCATTAATCCTCAGTCCAAAGAGCGTCAACTGCTGTCTGAAGAACTGGTTCGTCCACGTGTTGATGTGCGCACTCCCTTTGCATTGAAAGCTGTTGCAGCCTCACTGCTGGATACGGGTGGTTACCTGGAATCAGGTGCTGAGGAAGCTCTGGCAAAAACGCATGCGATCGTATCGGGTTCAATAGCCTTTATCAGTACTGCCAAGGCCACCTCTACGGGGATTGCCTTGGTGATACCCGCTGATCCGGTTTCTTTTTCGGGCAAGTCTGTCAATTTGCTGGTGGCTGTATCCGCTTGTGACGCTATTCATGTTGCGGCTCTCAAACAGATTGGCTCCTGGGCTGATGATACTGACCTATCGAGCAAGTTGGAAAGTGTTTCAATCTCGGAATTGTTGAATGCGGCAAAAGGCAATGGCTGGCCAGCACCAGCGGATGATGTGTTGAGCAGAGAGTTCACTATTTTTAATCCCAATGGCATGCATGCCCGTCCTGGTAAGGTTTTTGTATCGACCGTCAAATCGTTTGAGTCGCGGGTAGAAGTCAGAAATCCAAATAAAAGTAACGCATTCATCAATGGCAAAAGCCTGATGAAGCTGCTGAGTCTAGGGATCACCAAAGGCACAACCATTGAAGTGAAGGCAAGCGGACCGGATGCTCAGGAAGCGATGGGTGCACTGGAACAGGCGATCAGAGAAGGACTGGGTGAATGATCGTTACGGTAACGCTGAACCCTGCCAAGGACCAGACAGTACAGCTCGAAAAGCTGAACGTTGATGCAGTCAATACTGTGGGTCATGTCACAGAAACCATGGGTGGCAAGGGAATTAATGTGGCTCGGGTATTGTCAGATCTGGGGGCTGAAGTGTTGGCCACCGGATTGATGGGCGAAAAAGATCAATGGCTGTTCCAGGAATATCTCGGACAGCATCAAATAGACAGTCAGTTTGTGACTCTTGAAGGTGCTGTTCGTTCCAACATCAAGTTGGTTGACCGCTCTACAGAAGAAGTAACGGATATCAATTTTCCGGGGTTTCATGCCAGTGATGCTGACCTGGATGCCGTCCTGGACATTATACGAAAACAGTCTTGTGTATCGTTTGTCGCAGTATGCGGCAGTTTGCCTCCGGGTATTTCACTGCAAGCTTATGAACAGTTCTTACAGGCCATTAAAATACTGGGTGTGAGCCTGGCAGTCGATACCAGTGGCAGAGCTCTGGAGGCAGCCATTCGGGTGAAACCCGACCTGATCAAGCCGAATTTGTCTGAGCTATCTGACTGGGCAAAGCAATCGATGGATCAGAAACAGGCCGTTGAAGTGGCATCTGAGCTGTCAGAAGCAGGCATCAATGATGTTGTTCTGTCCTGTGGCGCCGATGGAGCCTGGTTTATTCATCACCATCAAGCTTTGAAGGCACTGCCAGGAAAAGTAAAAGTGATCAGTACCGTGGGTGCTGGAGATTCCATGATGGCGGCCTGCCTGTTTGGGATTACCCGGGAGTTGACGAGAAAGGATTGGGCTAAATTGGCCACAGCCTGTGGCATGAAAGCAGTTTCCCAGCCTGGAGTAGGTGAGTGCTCAGAAGAAGCACTGATGGAGTATCTGGCTTCTGTTGAAGTCAGCGAAATTGGAAACAAGGTGAAGTTGGCCGGATCTGCCCGCTAAATGGGGAATACAATGAAGCATTATGTATTAATCAGTGCCTGCCCTTTCGGTGTGGCAAGCTGTTTTCTTGCAGCAGATAAGTTAGCCAGTGAAGCTTCTGCCAAAGGCATACAGCTGAGTGTTGAAGTAGACAGTCCTCTAACCAAGGAGCGGCTGGACGATGCTGTGCTTGGCAGTGCAGATTACGTCCTGATTGCTTGTGACAGCGTCAGCAGTGAGCTGGTTGAAAGATTGAAAGGCAGGCCTGTATACAAGACGACTGCCCAGGCTGTTCTGGACAATCCAGCCGCTGTGATTGAGCAAGCTGAAGTCGAATCAAAGCCACTGGAAACCCATGTTGCTCAAGGCAAAAAAGTCGTTGCTGTCACTGCCTGTCCGACCGGGGTTGCTCATACTTTTATGTCTGCTGAGGCATTGGTTGAAGCAGGTAAGTCTCTGGGTTACGACATCCTGGTTGAAAAACAGGGTTCTGCCGGTGCCAAAGATCCTTTAACGACTGAGCAGATCGCTGAAGCCGATGTTGTGATTCTGGCCACTGATATTGAAGTGGATACCGGACGTTTTGCCGGTAAAAAGGTGTTCAGAACCTCTACTGGCGAAGCGTTGAAAAAAGCAGAGTCCGTCATTAAAAGAGCTCTGGTTGAAGGTCACGAGCTTAAGGCTCAAGCGACAAACAAAACGACGGTAGAGAAGAAAAAGGCCTCAGGTGCATACCAACATCTATTGACCGGTGTCTCCTATATGCTGCCGCTGGTAGTGGCTGGTGGTCTGATCATTGCCCTGTCTTTTGCTTTTGGTATCAATGCCTTTGAGCAGGAAGGAACACTGGCTGCTGCTTTGATGAGCATCGGTGGTGGTAGTGCTTTTGCTCTCATGGTGCCTGTTCTGGCAGGTTACATTGCCTTCTCTATTGCAGAGCGCCCCGGTCTGGCACCGGGCATGATTGGTGGTATGTTGGCCTCTACGCTGGGGGCCGGTTTTCTGGGTGGAATCATTGCTGGCTTTATCGCAGGTTACTCTGCCAACGGTGTGAAGAAAGTTGTACGACTTCCGGCAACCATGGAAAGCCTTATGCCGGTACTGGTGATCCCGCTGCTGAGTTCATTAATAACTGGTTTGTTAATGATTTACGTAGTTGGCGCTCCGGTTAAAAGCATCATGGACACCATGACTGCTTTCCTGCAAAGCATGAACGGCACCAATGCCCTGCTGCTGGGAGCGTTGCTGGGTGCCATGATGGCTTTTGATATGGGAGGCCCTGTTAACAAAGCGGCCTATACATTTGGTGTAGGCCTGATTACCAGTCAGACATATGGACCCATGGCCGCTGTCATGGCTGCAGGTATGGTACCGCCTCTGGGCCTTGCTCTGGCTACCCTGCTGGCAAAAAGAAAATTCAGTAAGGAAGAGATGGAAGGTGGCAAAGCAGCGGGCATTCTGGGACTTTGTTTTATCACCGAAGGCGCGATTCCCTTTGCGGCCCGTGATCCTTTGAGAGTGATTCCCTGCAGCATGGTCGGCTCAGCGCTGACGGGTGCTCTGTCCATGTGGATGGGCATTGGACTGAAAGCACCTCATGGTGGTGTTTTTGTGATGATGATTCCAGAGGCCATCAGTAATGTGGGTGGTTATGCCATGGCCATTGCATTGGGTACTATTGTGACAGGTGTCGGCTACAGTGCTTTGAGAAAAGCGCCCTGACATGACATTCAGAGCCCGGTATTCTCCGGGCTCACTTTTAATTTCCTGTCACCGTTCAGAGATCTTCTGATCTAATCGGGTCCTGCAGCTTGTAGAACCACTGACTCATACTGTTCTGTTGAACAAAATTCTGCATCATATCGAACGCAAGTTTAGGCTGATCCATAGGCACCAGGTGACCTGCTGTTGGAAAGGTAAACAGTGTCAGATTGCCGGAAGCGCGAACGGTTTGATAAGCCTGATCATTCTCGTCAAAAAAATCTTTCTGCCCGGTGGCAAGAAAATCCTGTTTGCCTGACCAGTCAATGGTTTGAAGCCAGGAAAGGGTTGCAAAATTGTTGCAGCACATATCCTGATCCCCCGAGTAAGGAATAGTCTAAAAATAACTTCCTAATTTACACCTCCCTCGCAATGGTCAATACTCTAAATCATTGCCGGAGGTGATTATGGCTATTTACCCCTCTTTAGTGAAAAAACGGATGAGATCCTTT
>NZ_JBPCXO010000402.1:0-2948 GCF_051008435.1 Endozoicomonas sp.
TGGCTCTATCCTTTGCTGTTCTCGGGATCAAAGTCAGTAAGGATAGACAAAAGAAAATGACGGGTATTTCCCATAGGTTGGAGGGCTGCACTGGGCAAAAAGTCGCCGCGAAGCGGCCTACCTTGAATGTCGGACAGATCAAAATCAGCCAGTGCCACTTCAACTTTGCCATCGACAATTCGGTAGAGAATATTCTCAAGTTTAAGATCGGAATGAACCAGCCCAAAGTCATGAAGCTGTTTGAGGCTATAACCGATGTCAGTAAACCAGTGCGTAATATCTTCCGGACCGTAAACCTGATCCCTGCACAGTTCTAGAAGGTCTCCGTCGTAAAGTGGCATAACGCCGACGCGGTAATCAGCTGAGTGGGCCTCAAGCCTCCCCATGGGAACAATACCTTTTTGGGAGCCCAGCTTTTCATGGATATTGAGTTCCCGGTCTATTGCTGTGATTTCGGTGGGGCTGGAGCAGGTGACAATTTTCAGGGCGATTTTGGGTGAGCAGTCTTCTATTTTACGAAGCAGCATGGACTGACTTTTATCATCAGGTGTCCGTTGGCACAACGTCTTTAACCTTAGTTGCACCTGTTCAGAGACAGAGTCTGAAACACGAAACGTTCCCATTGATTGGGTAAGGGACTTCTCTGACGTGCCTGATCCAGCATTATCAAGCTGATCCGGGGTGTTTTGAGCGCGCCAATCAACTGTGGGTGAGATCTTTACTGCAGTGGCACCATCCATGTTCATGCTTATTGACCCGGAAATAATAGAAATACACAGAGAATTAAGACACTTATACGGCTGATTTGTTCATTTTTTCGCTGAAATACTCACTTTAGGGTGTGAGAATGCTCTTTTACGCATAAGGCTTCGGTTAGCCGCAAATACTTAGTATAGAAACCAATTACTCCTCTGTTATCGAACAGTTAATATGTTAATACAAAATTTTTCGTGCCAGGTGATGTTGATCATTGCCTGTCGGAAGCAGTATTAAGATAAAGAGGAAGCACACATGCTTTGGGTTCAGTTAGCAGTCGTACTGGGAGCCATTTTTCTCGGGGCCCGATTGGGTAGCATTGGCGTAGGTTTTGCCGGTGGTATGGGGGTGATGGTTCTGACCCTGGGTCTGGGGCTTGAGCCTGGTGCCATTCCTATTGATGTTATTCTGATTATCATGTCGGTGATTGGCGCGGTTGCTGCCATGCAGGTCGCTGGTGGTCTGGACTATCTGGTCGAACTGGCAGAAAAAATTCTACGCAGTAAACCAAAGTACATTACCTTCCTCGCTCCTACCGTGACTTATGTGATGACATTGCTGGCGGGTACGGGTCATACGGCCTATTCTACTCTACCTGTTATTGCTGAAGTCGCTAAAGAAAACGGTGTTCGTCCATCCCGCCCATTGAGTATTGCTGTTATAGCTTCCCAGATTGCTATTACTGCATCACCTGTTTCTGCTGCAGTTGTCGTATTCAGTGGCTTCCTTGAGCCCTATGGCATCGGTTATCTGGATCTGCTGGCTATCTGCATTCCTACTTCTTACGCTGCTGTGATGTTGACTGCTGTCGTATGTAACTTCCTGGGTGTGGATCTGGACAAGGATTCTGTTTATCAGGAAAGACTGAAAGCAGGTCTGATCACTCTGCGTGAAACCAAAGCTCGTCAGGAACGCAAGAAAGGGGCTGGCCTCTCAGTGGTCATCTTTGCCCTGAGTATTCTGGCTGTGGTGCTTTACGCTACTGCCATCAGTGGTAACGTTGGTTTGATCGAAAATCCTGTACTGCCACGTGACTCCGCTATCATGGTGTTCATGATGATTGCTGCAGGCCTGATCACCATCTTCTGCAAGATTGATTCCGGCAACATCCTCAATGCCCAGACCTTTAAGTCCGGTATGAGTGCTTGTGTCTGTGTATTGGGTGTCGCATGGTTGGGTAATACCTTTGTGGGTGCTCACATTGATTCCATTCAGGCGCTGGCGGGTGATGTGCTTAACAACTACCCATGGCTGCTGGCGGTAACCCTGTTCTTTGCTTCCATGCTGCTTTATTCTCAGGCTGCAACCACCCGTGCTCTGATGCCTGCAGCTCTGGCTCTGGTTGATCCTGTGACTGCCATTGCTTCTTTTGCAGCCGTATCTGCTCTGTTTGTTCTGCCTACTTACCCAACACTGCTGGCCGCAGTAGAGATGGATGAGACAGGTTCAACCCGTATCGGCAAGCTGGTCTTTAACCATCCCTTCTTTGTTCCTGGCACCATCTGTATTTCATTGTGTGTCGCCTTTGCCTTCGTTTTTGCACCAATGATTGTTTAATGTGGACTAATAACCCTCATTAGCTCTGGCAAGATCAAGCCCCTGAACTGTTCAGGGGCTTTTTGTTATGAGTACTTTTTCGAAACAAAATATAAAAATAGTTATGTCTTTTAAATATAAATCTAAAAATATATTCACCTACCCTGAGTGAATCTTCATGATTAAATGGTCAAGATTCAGTTATGTCTCCTTTCAAACACATTCTATTTCCTTTGCTGGTTCTGATCTCTGTTTGGCAGGCACAAGCCAGACCGATTCTCCCTAATTACCTCATTGAGAACAGCACGCTGTATCAGGAAGCAAGAGTGCTTTTCAGTGCTTTCAGCCATGATGATAAATTGCTTGCGACCAGTTCGGGAGATCAGATCAAGTTGTGGCGGGCCAGAGATGTGCTGGTGAATGGCAGTAATGCTAAACCACTCGCGATTATGGAGCATATGGGTGAAATTCCCATGCTTATATTCAGTCCTGATGATAAGTATCTGCTCACGAACTCTTATGACAACAGCTCTAAGGGGTACAGCAATTAATAATTTACCGGCTCTGGCACAATAGCAACATCCCACTTTCGTAACTCAGGGTTTCGTATGATGTAAGGTTGAATTTCCTTCAATTCAGCTTTACTGAGCTTCACT
>NZ_JBPCXO010000403.1:0-14907 GCF_051008435.1 Endozoicomonas sp.
GTCGTTCACAATGGTAGGCTCAACTGCATCGGTTACACCATCTCGATAAAAACTACCCAATAACTCCTTCTTTTTCGTATCGATGCTCAGTACCGGATTGCCTGCATTCAGATACTTTTCCTTCAGCGGAAGTTATTTTTAGACTATTCCTAAAGGTATCTGTAACTGTTATAAATCTGGAGCAGTCGATGTGATACCAGAACAAACTGGAGATCCTTATGCATACGTAGTTGATCCCTATTATGACCGGAACAGTTTTGGTTTTTTTTATAGTAGTGATCACCTCAATTCTTTTTACACGCCGGCTTATGTTGTGATTCCCACCCCATTAGTCGAGATTCTTTGATCGATGTGAAAGCATAACCCTTTCTTGTTGAGAAATTATGCTTTCACCGAATTTTGATTCAGACATGACTCGGGCTATCAATACGCTCCATGATGACTGAAAGAACCTTGGTTCGAGTCAACAGTCCAACCACTTTTCCAGCATCCACTACGGGCAGTACACGACGTTTGTTATCTAACATGACTTTGGCGGCGCTGATCAGATCGGTATCTGGTTTAACTGTACAGACTTCGGTACTCATTCGATGGCTGACCAATTCACCAATCTGTTCGAAATAGCCACCTAACAGCGTTCCTTTCATACCGTCGGCTTCCGAAAGAATGCCCAGTAAATCACCTTCGTCATTAACGACAGGCGCTGCAGAGAGTTCCTTTTTGAGCAGTTGTCTGAGTGCAACGATAACCCCGATGTTGGCACTGATAGTCAGGGGTTGGCGGTCCATTAGGTCGTTAACCTGAAGTGAATTCATGTGAACCTTCCTTAAATAGTATCTCTGCTCTAATTGGGTGCAAGATTTCCGGGTTGCACCGTTTTTAAACGCCTTGGTGTTCTGAGTGTTCTGAAATTGGGCGTTCTGACAGGTACTGTGCACAAAGAGTGCCAGTTTGGTTCGAATGCAGGATCTGTTAGTCTGTCGTTTTATAGAAACTTCTCTTCGTATGTCGTTTTCATCCGTTCTCAAGGAAAATAGAAAATCTGTTATTGGTGCAGGCGTACTGAGCTGTGCCCCTCTGCTATTCAGCTCCTGGGCGACTTCCTTATTAATCCAGTATCAGGCTGAGCTATCGGCTTTAAGTGTTGGACAGTGGTTACCTTTCTTTGTCTTGAGTGCATTGACCATGTCTCTGGCTCTTACGCCCAGTACTTTTATTGCGCTGGTGGCGGGGTTCTTTCTGGGCTGGAAGGCTATTCCTTATATGTTGCCTGCCTATTTGCTGGCTTCAGCATTGGGTTATCTGGTGGGATCGATTCTGGATGGCGGACACTTGATGCACTCCATCCAAAACAATCCTCGAGTCAAAAAAGCACTGGAGATGCTGAATGCCAGTGGTTGGAGTTTGATGTTTCTGGTCAGGCTCTCACCCGTTCTGCCTTTCGCATTAATGAACCTGTTAATGTCTGCGCTGAAAGTCCGGTTTTCTGTTTTTTTGTTGGGGGGCTTCTTTGGCATGTTACCCCGGACTCTGTTCTCCATCTGGCTGGGAATCAAAGCTCAGGACATTGTTTCCCTGATGAATGGTGATGTGTCAGCGTCTCAGTCAAGCGGGTTGGTGATACTGCTGATCGTCGTTTCTGTTGGGGGGCTGTTCTATCTGTTGAATCGGGCTTTGAAGCAGGCACTGACTGTCTAACTGGACAGTTATCAAACAAGCTTACTCAACAACTGCTATGTTTTTCTGTCTGAATTGAACAGATTGAGGCAAGCATGTTCAGGGTTGTTGGGTGGTCATTGTCTGCGAGTGTGTATCTGAGTTTACTGTGTCTCAGTGGTTGGGCGCTGGGTAATGCTGAGACGGAAGCAGTCTGTCATGCTTCTGGAAAAAAAGTCTGTGTTTCCGTCGAACAGACTCCCTATGAAAAATGGCTATGGCTTTCCACAGACTGCAATTCTGGTTGTGACTTTTATCACGATTCCTTTGTGAATCAGTTTTTTCCTCTTGAGCATCTGTCAGATTTTAATGGCTTTGGTATCAATCTTCGGAACCAATCCGAAGGCAGAATGGTCTTGAGCCATTACCAGCTTGGAAAGCAAAGTAAAAAGCAGGCATTGGCTGTTGAAGTGGAAGTCACCCAGAGTGATCGTTTTGACAACCTGGATGGCAAGTTATTTAACCAGGCCTTATTGGAAGATCTATCCCGGTTCCAGCCTGTAACACCGGAATTATTGAAGCGTCATTATGCCAGCTATTCGGATTGGGCCTGGTGGTGGCTGGGGCATGCAGTTACTTTCTGTGCCGGTGTGGCTGGTTTCTTCCTGTTTATTATGTCAGGCTGCTGCAGTTAGAGGCCGATCTTAAGGTTTTATGAGCCTGAACAGTTACTTTTTTGTAAGGGCAGCTCAGGCTTGATCCGGGACTAATTGACCATGTTGGGTCGTGTAGCAACGACAGCTTTCATTTCAAGAGGCTTGTTGTTTCGCAGTATCTGCAAAGTGACCTCACTGTCAGGCGGTTCCTGAGCGACCATATTCATAACTTTTTTACCATCACTGGTGCTGATGTTATTGATGGCTGTCAGTATATCTCCTCGCCTCAGACCTGCATTATCAGCAGGGCCATTGTCGTAGACTCCCGAAATCAGAATGCCGACATTGCTCTCCACTCCATAAGCCTCCGCCAGTTGGCTGGTAAGTGGTTGTGATTCTATCCCCAGCCAGCCCCGGACAACACGGCCATATTTGATGATGGACTGTGTAACAAATCGAGCCATGCTGGATGGAATGGCAAAGCCAACGCCTTCATTACCTCCGCCCCGGGAAAACAGCAGGGTATTGATGCCCAATAACTCACCTCGGGCACTGATCAATGCTCCCCCTGAATTACCCACGTTGATGGCTGCATCGGTCTGAATAAAGTCTTCGTAGGTATTGAGACTCAGGTCATTCCTGCCGGTGGCGCTGATAATACCCATGGTGACCGTCTGGCCCAGTCCAAACGGATTGCCGATAGCCAGAACAACATCGCCTACTTCGGTTTGGCCGGAATCCACCAGATCCAGACTGGGAAGGTCTTTCAGGTCGATCTTTAATACCGCCAGATCCGTTTCCGGATCCCTGCCGACAATGGAGGCTGATTCTTCCCGGCCATCTTTCAGAACAGCAACGATTCGGTCAGCACCGTCAATGACGTGGTTGTTGGTCAATAGATAACCGTCAGGGCTGATAATCACACCGGAGCCGAGACTGGTTTCCACCTTGGCTCTGCCAAGATTGTTTTCTGTGAAGGGGCTTTTGGGCATTCTGGAGCGGCTGGACTCATTCACCAGCGTGGCAGTAGCAATGTTAACCACTGCAGGGGCCGCTATCTTGACTGCTGAGCTGTAGGAGACTTCCCCAATTCCCAGCAGCTGTTCACCTCTGTTGACTACATTATTGAAGTCCAGTTGGGGTAAGCCCAGCCAGTTTGGTACCAGCAAAATCACCAAAAAGGCCACAATCAAGCCAGAGAGTGCGGGGTAGAGGAACTGATTGAGGAATTTTTTCATGATTTGCTTGTCGATGCTTGTCGATGATTGTGGGCAGAGATTTTGTTATCGCTGGAAATAAAAACTCTTGAAACCCGAGAGCCAGCAGTATAATTCCTTAATATACCTGTATTTTGTGGCTGATAGATAGCCCCCGAACCTGCAGGAAGCTAGTCATGATTATGATAAGGCAGGCTCTCGGATTCGATAAACAGTGGAGTGGAAGATGAGCATCACCCTGAAACAGCTGGTGAAAATCCTGGAAGATGAGCTACAGCCCGGGCTGTTCAAAGATTATTGTCCCAATGGCCTCCAGGTGGAAGGGGCCGATAAGGTCCAACGACTGGTGACCGGTGTTACAGCCTGTCAGGCTCTCATTGATAAGGCCGTTGAACTCAAGGCAGACGCCATACTGGTTCACCATGGCTATTTCTGGAAGGGAGAAGATTCTGCCATTGTTGGTATGAAAAAACGGCGGATAGAAACTCTTCTCAAGCACAACATCAGTCTGATCAGCTATCACCTGCCTCTGGATGGTCACCAGGAGCTGGGTAACAATGCTCAGTTAGCCAATCTCCTTGGCTGGAAAACAGAAGGGGGCATGGAGCCGGGTAAGGCAAGATCTGTGGGCAGTTGGGGAACGCCTGAGAAGCCTTTGTCGCTGGAAGTCCTGGGTGATCAGATTGAAGAAAAGCTGGGACGTAAGCCTTTGCTGATACCAGGCGGTGACCACGAGATAAAAACTCTGGCCTGGTGTACTGGCGGTGCCCAGCGCATGATAGATCTGGCCCTGGATTTGAATGTAGATGCCTACGTTAGCGGTGAAATCTCTGAATCCACCGTTCACTTTGCCCGTGAAAATGGCATTCACTATATCAGTGCCGGACACCACGCTACCGAGCGTTATGGTGCCAAGGCATTAGGTGAATGGCTGGAAGAGAAATACGGTATTGAACATACTTTTGTTGATATTTATTCTCCAGTCTGACCCATCATACTGATGGGAGATGAAGGGGGGGGGAGAATATCCTGGCGAAGGTATTGTCAGACAATACCTCCAGAAATAAACGGATGAGTTGTATGTTTATTCCAAATGATCTTTTAGGCTTGCTCCATACCAAAGTGCATATGCCGTAGTCCACATTCTTTCATAAAGGAAAGGGGGCAGTGCCCGTTCAGCCAGTATTTTTCCCCAAGACAGGGGGGTTACTGCGATAGCTTTCAGTCCGCCCAAGCAAGTGGTTAAAATGGTCAAGGAACCTTTGAAAGGCTGGTGGTCGGTGAACCCGCCTGTTTGCATTATACGACCAGAAAAAGCGACAGCGATAACCCTACCCTGCTCATCCTTAAAACGTTGGCCTGAGGCTTGTTCGGACAGTATTGAAGGTTGGTCGTTTACTGTGGCACTGTGTTCATAAATGTATTGAATAGACAGATCTATATCTTCAGAAGATGATATTTCGCCAAAATGCTCTGGATTAAACTCCAGGGTTCCAGATTTATCTTCCATGACCATGCATTGTAATTTTGTCATCCAGGGGTAAGTCAGGGCTATCCATTCTTTAAACTCTCTGAGTCTGACAGGTTCCTGGGCTTGAACGTAATGCGCAAATAACTCTGTACGTTCAGTTTCTGTGCCTGATGGATGTTTGAAAGTACAGGAAAAACTTTTTGACAGAAGGGTCGGCATATCCTCAACTACAGGGTCATAATTTCCTTCGCCCATAACAGAGTAGCTGGTGAGTAGGCCCAGACTGGCCAGGGTAAAGGCTATTAAAGATTTTTTGGAAAGGTAACCAGAGAAGGGAACAAAGTACAAACTCATCATTTTGCCATGTTCTCATATTGAAGTGTAAGGAAGGTTGAAGTCATAGAAAGTGTAGTTTGGAATCCACAAAGAGGATAATGCGCGATTGCTTCAATCACGAGGAAGGCTCTTTTCCCTAGTATGACAGCATTGTGTCGAAAAATTCAGGCAATAAGCATGAAGTATGTAGACAAAATGTGTCATCCGAAGAAATAGCCGAGCGAGAGGCTCGATCATTTATGGCGTTTCTGGGTTAATATAATGTTATGAATTATTGATATAGTTTTCTTATTTTATATTCCATTAGTGCTGCTAGTATTCGAACTAAGAACAATTCTAAGCCAGCTTCGGGTCTAACATTCATGTCTGACACAGTCACTCAGGAGAGCACGAAAGAACGTGCTAACGAGCTTTCTGGAGAGCGCCTCAACCATTTGAAGCAGCTCGAAGCAGAAAGCATCCAGATTATTCGGGAAGTTGCAGCCGAGTTTGATAACCCGGTTATGCTCTATTCCATTGGTAAAGATTCAGCGGTCATGCTGCATCTGGCCATGAAAGCCTTTTATCCAGGCAAACCGCCCTTTCCGCTCATGCATGTGGACACCACCTGGAAATTCCGGGAAATGATCCAGTTTCGCGACCAGCTGGTTGACGAACTGGGTCTTGAATTGATTGTCCATATCAATCAGGAAGGTGTTGAGCAGGGGGTTGGCCCATTTTCCCATGGTAGCGCCAAGCACACCGATATTATGAAAACCCAGGGCTTGAAACAGGCGCTGAACAAGCACGGTTTTGATGCGGCATTCGGCGGAGCCCGTCGTGATGAAGAAAAATCCCGGGCCAAGGAACGTGTTTATTCCTTCAGGGACAAACATCATCGCTGGGATCCCAAGAATCAGCGTCCAGAACTTTGGAATATCTACAACAGTGAAGTGGAAAAAGGTGAAAGCATTCGAGTCTTTCCCCTGTCCAACTGGACCGAGCTGGATATCTGGCAGTACATCTATCAGGAAAATATCCCCATAGTGCCTTTGTATCTTTCCAAAGAGCGCCCAGTGGTTGAGCGCGACGGAAATCTGATCATGGTTGATGATGAGCGTATGCCTCTGCAGCCAGGTGAAGAGCCGATGATGAAGAAAGTTCGTTTTCGGACCCTGGGCTGCTATCCACTGACCGGAGCAGTAGAGTCAGAAGCCGACACACTGCCTGATGTCATTCAGGAAATGCTGCTCACCAAAACATCTGAACGACAGGGTCGGGTTATTGACCACGACAGTTCCGGTTCCATGGAGAAGAAAAAGCAGGAGGGGTATTTCTGATGAGTCATCAATCCGATCTGATCGAGTCCGATATTCAGGAGTACCTGCGTCGCCACGAGCAGAAAGAGATTCTGCGCTTTCTGACCTGTGGCAGTGTTGACGACGGTAAAAGCACCCTGATTGGCCGGCTTTTACATGACACCAGTATGATTTATGAGGATCAGCTGGCTTCTGTTGAAAACGACAGTAAGCGTGTGGGAACCCAGGGTGAAAAAGTCGACCTGGCGTTGCTGGTGGATGGTTTGCAGGCTGAGCGAGAGCAGGGCATTACCATTGATGTCGCTTATCGCTATTTCTCCACAGAAAACAGAAAGTACATCATTGCCGATACACCAGGGCATGAACAATACACCCGGAACATGGCGACCGGTGCGTCGACCTGTGATCTGGCTATTATTCTGGTGGATGCCCGTCAAGGTGTGCTGACGCAGACTCGCCGTCATACTTATATTGCCAGTCTGCTGGGAATCAAGCATCTGGTGGTTGCTATCAACAAGATGGATCTGGTGGGTTTCAGCCAGGAACGTTTTGAAGAGATTCGTAATCAATATCTGGATTTTTCAGAATCCCTGGATCTGGGTGATGTTCGTTTTGTGCCTGTGTCTGCTCTGGATGGCGATAACGTGGTGCATCGCAGTGAGCAGGCCGAGTGGTATACCGGTCAGACTCTCATGGAAGTGATGGAAAGTGTTGAGGTGGCTAATGACCGTAATCTTGATAACTTCCGTCTGCCGGTACAGTATGTCAGCCGACCGGATCTGGATTTCCGGGGATATGCCGGAACTATTGCCTCCGGTGTTGTGAAGCCAGGCGACAGAGTTAAAGTATTACCTTCCGGATTGGAAAGCTCTATTGAAAGAGTAGTGACCTATGATGGCGATCTGGAAAAAGGTTTTGCTGGTCAGGCCGTCACGTTGACACTGGAAGATGAGATCGATATCAGTCGTGGCGACATGCTGGTGCATGCCAAAGATGACATTTCCGTCTCGTCTCATTTGAATGCCAGCGTTGTCTGGATGGCTGAACAATCGATGAAGCCCGGACGCCAGTATCTGATCAAGTTCGCGACAACAAAAGTAGCCGGCAGCTTCTCGGGTATTAACCACAGAGTCGATATCAATACGCTTGAGCGACAAGAGGCTGAGGAACTGGCGCTGAATGAGATTGCGTCCTGCCAGTTGGTTCTGACTCAGCCTGTTGTCTTTGATCGTTATAAAGATAACCGTCAAACCGGCGCCTTTATCGTTATTGATCGTCTCAGCAACGCAACAGTTGCAGCGGGCATGGTTGAATCTGCAGCCAATGAAGGTGATACCGCAGATAAGGTTCGTGTCAGTGACAGGGCAAATCGCCTTGGACAGCAGTCGGCTCTGGTTCTGGTCGATGGATCTGAAAGTTACCTTCAGAAAGTTGAACGTCACTTGTTTGATAGTGGTCTGCTGCCGGTGGTGGTTGACCAAAAAGAACAATACTGGGTTCAGAAAGCGGAAGCCTTGCTACAGGCCGGACTGGTGGTTCTGGTTGCAAAGACCGAGCTGAAAGATCTGGGTGTGGACGTGGTTCATAGTATTAACGAGTCTGACAGCCTGTCGACTCTGGTCAATTCTCTGTCTCTTTAACAGAGATGGGCTATCGCAGAGCTCCAGTTGCGATAGCCCTTTGACCCCGCTCATATAAAACACCGTTCGCCTATACCCATTGGATTTCAAATTGCTACTAGGCGTCAAGTTCGTGAAGTTCCAGGAGCCTACAACGAGTAGGTGACTGGGGTGAACGAACGCTGACAACAACGTAGCAACTTGAAAGGCGATGGGTATATTCAAAGGCTTCGAGAAAACTAATCCTATTCATTTCTACCTCATCTATACTTTGCCGATCCGTGACTTCTCAGAGACGTCTGCATGTCTCCAGAACAGATCTCCAATTTTTTGTTGTTGTTTGCTGTTATTGATCCTATTGGCAGTATTCCGCTTTTTCTCTCGGTGACTCGCCACTTCTCTCAGGCTCAAAAGTCCATAATTGCTCTGAAAGCTGTTCTTTACAGTGGACTGATTCTGGGTTTATTTCTGCTGATTGGTCAGCAGGTGTTGAGCGCTATTGGTATACGACTGGGAGCATTTCAGATAGCCGGAGGACTGGTGCTTTTTCTGTTTGGTGTTCAGATGATTTTGAAACCCGAGCAGGAAGAGTTTGGGGGGAATTATGAATCCGGTCATGATGTAGCCGTATTCCCGCTGGCCATTCCATCCCTGGCCAATCCGGGCGCACTCACTGCCATTATTATTCTGACCGATCATCGACAGCACTCCTACTCAGAGCAACTCTTTACCGGAGTTCAGGTGTTGGTGATCCTGATCATCACCTGGATATTGTTTCGCCTGGCTCACTACATCTACAAGGTACTGGGAGTGAACGGAACTAATGTTCTTGTCAGGATCATTGGGCTGCTGATTACAGCCCTCTCCGTCGAAATCTGCATTGAAGGTTTGGCGACTCTTGGCTGGTTGCCTTTACCTCCTGAGTAACCGAGTTTTAGTATGCAGACTATGTCGTTAGATTCTGAAGATACTCTGCAGCAGCCTTTTCATCGGCAAACCAGGGGAACAGATCTGCAGGGTCATCAAATGCATTGGCTATCCTGTTAGCCAATTCTGGAATCTGACCAGCAGCACCTAACAGGCCCAACACAAACTCTGGAGGTGGCATCAACATCATGTTGCTCCACTGGGTGGCCCATTGAACCTGTTGCCAGGATGCTTCAAAGGTAGCTTCCATCCACTGCTGATCAAAGGGTTGATCAGAGCGTTTCAGAATGCTGTCCAGATAAACCTCAGCGGCTTTGGTGGCGTTATTAGAGCCCTGTCCAGTAATGGGATCATTCAGGCAGGCAGCATCTGCCATAGCCAGCAGTTGTTGACCTGAATCCAGCTGGATGACGGGGTGATACACCGCAGGTGTAATTTGCCCTTGCAGTGAGGACTTGCCTTTGAGCAGGCTGGCGGAGATAAGGCGCTGATGTTCCCAGGGAAGGTATTCCTTCAGAAACTCTCTGGCTTCAAGTAATCGGTCTTCTTCTGAATCTATGGCAGAAAAGCAATCCATGGGGCTCTCAGGAATGGCTTCAAACAACATGGCTTCAGCAGGCCCATGTTCTGTCAGCACGGGCATCACAAAGTACTCCCCAACCCCAGGAATGACATTAAAGAAAACCTGCTCCATCTTTGTCCCCTGACCGGGGTGTTGGATATAAAGTAAGGAAAGCACTCTTTGTGGAGCATTAAATGGTGAGCGCTGCAGGTTTTTACTTCTGATCTGATCGTTTAATCCTTTACCCGTAGCCAGAACCACGAGATCTGCATTCTGGCTGAGTTCTTCAAGCTCATTACTGCGAATCTTCCTGATTTCCAGAGTACCACCCAGAGTTTCAAACTCTTTCATCCAAGCTGAAAACTTGATTCTCTGGTCGACAGACTGAGCATAGTGGTCGAGGTACCCTGTCCATTCTATGATCTTCTCACCTCTGCTCTCGGGTGCAGTGGCACAAAACTGGATCTTTCGGATTTGCGGGCAGTCTTTCTCCCAGTGGTTCAGTTCCAGCTTTCTTTCAGCTTCCAGAGCCGTGTGAAACAGGCACTGGGTCGACATTACAGTGCCCTGAACTACTTCTTCGGGTGTTCTGTCCGTCACCATTTTTACGGTGTAGCCTTGTTTAAGCAATCCCAGACCGAGCAGTAAGCCAGATTGCCCTGCGCCAACAATGGTTATTTTTCTCATCAGATTATTTTTCGGATTATGTTTTGGGGGGGACTTAGTTTAAGTTGAGCTTCAGCCTTGCGAATATAAGGTTTTACCAGATAAGGGGCCCGAAAAGTAAGGCGTAAGGCTTAGCGGAGGTCCAGTTTATTGGGCCGCAGAGGTCAGAGTTCTTGTGGGATGCGGGCGAAATACGTACAAATGCTGGTACAGAGTCGCGACTCCCTGATTCACTATTGCATTTCTTCTACAATGGGGTATTGGTACTTCGTTCAGCCTGAGATATGTTTGGGGGCTGAATTGGGACTGCTTCCCTCAGAGTCTGACCAAAATAGAGCATGAACTGCCTGTCCTGGTCGATCTCCTCATATCCTTTGTTTCTCTGGAGCCGAAATGAAAGCCGACTTTTACGCTGGACTGCGTGAGCAGCTGGAAGACCTTAAAAAAGAAGGTTTGTATAAGAGCGAGCGAGTTATTACCTCCCAGCAGCAGGCTGATATCACTGTTAACACCGGTGAAGAGGTTATTAACTTTTGTGCCAACAATTACCTTGGGTTGGCTAACTCCCCGGAGCTGATAGAAGCAGGCAAGCAGGCACTGGATCAATACGGCTACGGCATGGCTTCCGTTCGTTTTATCTGTGGCACCCAGAATGTACACAAAGTACTGGAAAAGCGAATTTCCGAGTTTCTGGGCATGAACGATACCATTCTGTACTCCTCCTGCTTTGACGCGAATGCCGGTTTGTTCGAAACCCTGCTGGGGCCAGAAGACGCGATCATCAGTGATTCTTTGAACCATGCCAGCATCATCGACGGGGTGCGTCTGTGTAAGGCCAAGCGTTTCCGCTATGCCAATAATGATATGGCGGACCTGGAAACCAAGCTGAAAGAAGCCTCTGAAGCCGGTGCCCGTTACAAGCTGATTGCTACTGACGGCGTATTCTCCATGGATGGCGTGATTGCCAACCTGGAAGGGGTCTGCGATCTGGCTGATAAGTACAACGCCATGGTGATGGTAGACGATTCCCATGCTGTGGGTTTTGTGGGTGAAAATGGTCGTGGTACCCATGAATACTGTGGTGTTATGGACCGAGTGGACATTATTACCGGTACCCTGGGCAAGGCGCTGGGTGGCGCTTCTGGTGGTTACACTTCCGCCCGCAGCCCTGAAGTCATCGACTGGCTGCGCAACCGTTCCCGTCCTTATCTGTTCTCCAACACCCTGAGCCCAACGATTGCCAGCGCTTCTGTTAAGGTTCTGGATATGCTGGAATCCGGTGGTGAGCTGCGTGAAAAGCTGCGTCACAACTCGGCATTCTTCCGCACTGAGATGGAAAAGCTGGGCTTTACCCTGGCAGGTAACGGCCATGCCATTATTCCTGTTATGCTGGGCGATGCTTCACTGGCCGCTGAGTTTTCGGAACGAATGCTGAAAGAAGGCATCTATGTAGTAGGCTTCTCTTTCCCTGTGGTACCCAGAGGGGCTGCCCGTATTCGCACCCAGATGTCGGCTGCTCACAATCAGGAGCATATGGAGCGCGTTATAGCTGCCTTTGCCAAAGTAGGTCGTGAGCTGGGCGTACTTTCTTGAAGAGCTGCCTGAAAGGCCGCTTGAGAAAGTCGCTTGAGAAAGTCGCCTGAGAAAGTCGCCTGAGAAAGTCGCCTGAGAGCGTCTGCCGAGCTAAGTGTATAGGAACATGACATGAAAACCCTGGCAAAACTGAAAGCAGAAAAAGGCATCTGGCTGGCCGATCGGCCCAAGCCGGAAGCTGGTTATAACGATGTTCTGATCAAGATTCGCAAAACAGCGATCTGCGGAACCGACATGCACATCTACAACTGGGATGAGTGGTCTCAAAAAACCATTCCCGTTGGTATGCATGTGGGTCACGAATTCATTGGTGAAATCGTGGAAATGGGGGACGGTGTTCGTGGCTTTGAAATTGGCCAGCGAGTCTCCGGCGAAGGGCATATTACCTGTGGTCACTGCCGCAATTGCCGTGCCGGTCGTCGACACCTGTGTAACTTCACCGTAGGTGTGGGTGTAAATCGCGACGGAGCCTTTGCAGAGTACCTTTGCATTCCTGCAACCAATGCGTTTCCGATTCCTGATGACATCAGTGATGATCTGGCTTCTATCTTCGATCCATTTGGCAACGCTGTGCACACAGCATTGTCATTTGACCTGGTGGGTGAAGACATTCTGATCACCGGTGCCGGTCCTATTGGAATTATGGCGGTGGCTATCTGCAAGCATGTCGGTGCCCGTAACGTTGTTATCACTGACGTAAACGAATACCGACTGGATCTGGCCCGTAAAATGGGCGCGACCCGTGCCATTAACGTAGCCACTGAAGATCTGAAAGTGGTGATGGAAGAACTGGGCATGGTTGAAGGCTTTGACGTAGGCCTGGAAATGTCCGGTAACGGTCGTGCATTCCAACAGATGCTGGAATGCATGAACTACGGTGGCAAGGTATCTCTGCTGGGTATTCCTTCCAGCGATACGACGATTGACTGGAATCAGGTGATCTTCAAGGGATTGGTGATCAAGGGTATCTATGGACGTGAGATGTATGAAACCTGGTATAAGATGACCAGCATGCTGCAATCCGGTCTGGATATTTCCCCGGTCATTACACACCGGATGTCGGTAGATGAGTTTCAGGAAGGTTTTGAAATCATGGGGTCCGGCCAGTCCGGTAAAGTGATTCTCGACTGGAACTAATCTCTCTTCCACCCACGATATAGCGGTTCTCTGCTTTATCGTGGGCACGCCAATTCAATAGTCGAGTTTGCTGACTGCGACTATATTTAACCAGCAAAGTCGTTAATCTGTAAAAAACACTCAAGCAATTCCCAACTGATAGATGCTGTCCCACCTATAGATGCCAGGGAGTGAGGAATACCAATGCCTGCGAATTTAAAAGCTGTATTATTCGACATGGATGGAGTCATTGTGGATAACAATGATTACCACCGAAAAGCCTGGCAGTTATTTCTCAAGCGCCATGGAATGGATATCTCAGACGAAGAGTACAATCGACGTATATCAGGCAGAGTCAATTCAGAGCTGGTCGCCATGCTTTTTGGTACTCATCTGAATCAGGCAGAAGTGAAACGGTTGGGTGAAGAAAAAGAACAGATTTTCAGAGACCTCTATGAGCATCACCTCAGACCCATCAGTGGACTGCACGACTTCATCAAACTGCTAAGAAAAGCAGGTATTCGTCTTGCTGTGGGCACATCCGCACCCGTCTCAAATCTGGATTTTATTCTGGACGGACTGGGAGTGAGAGACAGCTTTGATGTGCTGGTGCATCAGGGAATGATTGAAAGAGGAAAGCCGGATCCGGAAATCTATCAAACGTGCATGGAGCAGCTGGGAGTTCAGCCCGGCGAAAGTCTTGTGTTTGAAGATTCACTGGCTGGAATACAGTCTGGACTGGCAGCCGGTGCAAGGGTCGTTGGTGTAACAACGACTCATTCTGCTGGAGAATTGAAAGGGACACTCTGCAATATTGAACACTATCGCGATGGGCAGCTGGAAAGTGTTTTCCCTGAAATACTGGTAGATGATCAGTAGTAACGAAGCCATCAGAATCATAGCGAACCCCTCTTCGAAACAGCTTTGAAAGTCTTTCATTACCAACGTGATGAAAGACATTTCCTGTTTAAAAACGCATTAAACGACTAAAAACAGCTATTGGTTCCTGATCTCCTGATAGAAGCATGGCAGAATGCCCGTCAAAATAACAAAAAAGCAGCAGGATGCTGTCAAAGGCAAAGGGAATACAGCAGGTTCAATGGTTGAAAATTGAACAGATCTCGTGGCGGTAGCGTGTCAGTTAATTGTGAAAGTGGTCCGTTAACAGTATCCATTTTATCAAATATTTTCCTTTACCAAGATATAGCTAGTAGTGTCTCAGACGAGGCAGGCCTGCTCTCGGCATAGCTAATTCACTCCAGTCAGTTACACTTGATCTCTCAGAAATTCAGCGGGTTGGAAATTTAGATGTTACAGCCAAGAGAAGTCGTTAAACAGTGGGTTGAAGCCTTCAACGAAGGAAACGCTGACAAAATAGCCAGCTTCTACTCTGAAAATGCAGTCAATCATCAGGTTGCCAATGAGCCTGTGAAGGGTAAGTCTGAAATTCATGCACTGTTCAAAAATGAATTTGCCACTGCCGAGATGGTCTGCATCGTTGAAAATATCTTCCAGGATGGTGAATGGGCCATTCTGGAGTGGAAAGATCCTATTGGATTAAGAGGTTGTGGTTTTTTTCACATTGTTGATGGGTTAATCGTATTCCAGAGAGGTTACTGGGATAAGCTGAGCTTTCTTAGAGCACATAATCTACCCATAGCTGAGGTAATTCCTAAAAAACTGCTGGACAGAGAAAGAGAATAATACCTTTCCCTTGCAGCGACTATCCTTTATCCCATGGTTTTCTCAACCCGCAACGAACAGCAGAGTGAACAGACTGCAAAGCTTCT
>NZ_JBPCXO010000404.1:0-4471 GCF_051008435.1 Endozoicomonas sp.
GGCTCTATCCTTTGCTGTTCTCGGGATCAAAGTCAGTAAGGATAGACAAAAGAAAATGACGGGTATTTCCCATAGGTTGGAGGGCTGCACTGGGCAAAAAGTCGCCGCGAAGCGGCCTACCTTGACCTCAATGCCGAATTTACGGTGCTGGAAGGCCAGTACGCCAAGCGCAAGGTCTGGTCGCTGATCGGGATGCACAGCCCCAAAGGTCCGGAGTGGGAGAACATGGGCCGGTCATTTGTTCGAGGTATCCTGCAATCGGCTCGCAATATCAAGGCCGAGGATAACAGTCCACCGGCTTATAAAGCCCGACAGTTGCAGTCTTTGTCAGAGCTGGATGGTATTGAGTTCGTCGCCAAGATCAGTACTGAAAAGGACCAGTACGACGAGCCCAAGAATGTCATCAAGCAGGCTATTACGCCTGAGCATAAGCAGTATGCTCAGCTGATGTTTGGCCAGACGGCTCCCCAGGGTCATCCACCCGCCAGTCAGCAGGTAGGCCATTCCCAGGCTCAACTGCAATCACAGCTCTACAGTCCTCCGGACTCAGCGCCCCATCCGGCTGAAAGCTACAACAACCAGTGGGATTAACGCCATATGCCCACCATCTGGTGGGCTTTTCCCTACAGGGACTGTGACTAATGAAGAACAAATGGCTTGATTTTAATGATGCTCCTGAACAAGGCTCGGGTAGCAAGTTGGATGCTGAAGAAGTCAAACGTCGCATTCAAGAGCGTCTACCAGAGTTTCTGGTTTGGCTGTTTCCCAATGGAAAAAAGCGAGGTCAGAAGTTTGTGCTGGGCAATGTTCAGGGCAAGAAAGGCAAGAGCCTGGAAGTGGAACTGGCTAGCGGGCTTTGGCATGACTTTGAAAGCGGTGAAAGCGGTGAAGGCGGTGACGTTATCAGCCTCACGGCAGAGCATCAGAAGTTGGATGCACAAAGGGACTTCCCCGAAATCATCCAGTTTATGGCGGACTGGTTGGGTATGCCGTCATTCACTCCACCAGCTACTGCTAACCACCAGGAAGAGTATGAGGATCTGGGCCATCACACGGGCAAGTGGGATTACCAGGATGCTGAAGGAAACCTGATCGCCTGTGTCTATCGGTACGATACGCCAGAGGGTAAAGAGTTCCGGCCCTGGGATGTAAAGACCCGTAAAACCAAAGCCCCCAATCCCCGACCACTCTACAACCAGCCTGGCATCAAGGTAGCAGACGAAGTGTTGCTGGTGGAGGGAGAGAAAGCAGCCCAGGCGCTGATTGATAGTGGTTATTGTGCGACTACGGCTATGAATGGTGCCAAGGCTCCTACGGATAAGACGGACTGGTCTCCCCTCAAAGGCAAGCGTGTCACTCTTTGGCCTGATAATGACGACACTGGGCTGGAATATGCCTTCAGTGCCGCCAAAGCCATCGCTGATATGGATGCTTTATCCGTCATCATAGTGAAGCCACCCGCAGATAAACCCGAGAAATGGGATGCGGCGGATGCTGTTCAGGAAAGCTTTGATATTGATCATTGGGTAGCCAGCACCGAACGCAAGACAATCAAATCGGCAGGCCTGCAGCTGTCAGACTGGAGTGCGCTTCGTTATAAAGGCAAAGCCCCTGAACAGCATTACCTGATTGAAGGCTCCTTCCCGTTAGGTGTCGTGTCCATCCTGGCGGCTATGGGCGACACAGGAAAGGGAATGCTTACACTCAAGTTGGCGTTGGAAATTGCCTGTGGTGAAGACCTGCCAGTCGAGGTGTTTGGCGGCAAGGTTTTACAACACGGAACAGCGGTTGTTTTCACCTCTGAGGATGATCAGGCAGAAGTGCATCGTCGCCTGGAAAAACTGGACCCGACTGACTTGCGACTGAAGTCTCCCGAGAAGCTGGTCATCATTCCCTTACCCAATGCAGGTGGCCCTTTTCCGATGGTTAGGGAAACACCGGAAGGGCCAAGAACAACAACTGAGTTTACTCAGGTGGTTAGGCAGCTGCAGGCTATTGAGGATCTCAAGCTGGTGGTTTTTGATCCCTTGTCCTCTTTTGTTCATGCCGATGTGAACGCTGATCCTGCCGTGGGCAGCTACCTGACGGGGCTGTTGGCGAACCTAGCCAGTGAGACCGGGGCCACAGTGATTGTGGTTCACCATATGCGAAAACCACCAGGACAGAAACCCATCGAAAGCGCAGAGCAAGCCAGGGATGCCATCCGAGGGAGCAGTGCGCTGGTGGATGGTGTTCGTATGGCTTATGCCCTCTGGCCTGCTCAGGATCTGGTGGTTCAACAGGTTTGTCAGACTCTGAATCTGATTCCCGAGCCGAGAAGTTTTTACCAGGGAGCGGTGGTGAAATCCAATGGCCCGGCGGATCGGACAATCCGTACTTATAAACGCAACGGTATCGGGTTGCTGGAAGACTTGACCAGAAGGCTGACTGGGGCGGCTTCATCCGACTATGAGTTGTTGGTCTCACTATCAGGCGCCATCAGGGAAGCAGCCAGCCGTGGACATCCTTATACGCACACTGGCGGCAATGGAATCTACAAACAACGTCATCGTTTACCTGAAGTCTTTCACCCCATGACTCGAGGCCGGTTGGAATACCTGGTTCAAGAGCTTCTGAATGAGCGACCACCAAGGGTTGTAAAAGGTGTTGCTGAAGGTTCCCGTGAGCATAAGTGGTTGGACTCACCCTTTGGACCCTTTGCGCTTGGCAAAGGACAGTTTGGCAAAGGAGCCGATTTTCCTTCCCGGGAACGCTAACCAGCTTCTTGGGAAGCAAATGTAAAGATGACCTTAAATCGGGGGTATCCAATTGAAAAGTAAAGAAAATCTGCCTCCCAAACTTTGCTGTGATCGTCGTATATAAAAGAGTGGTTGATTTTCGGGTATTTTGAACACAACTGACTGAAAAGTAATAACAAAGCTGACTTTTAGGACTGTAGAAAATGCTTCCCAAAAAAACAGAAATACTTGGGAATTCCCAAGCATTTTGGGAACAGAAGTGACTAGAAGAACAATGTCTAATTGTTTGAAAACTATATCGAAATGGCAATCAGTCAAAGTAAAAATGCTTCCCGGAAAGTCCGGGAACGGGAAGCAAACGGGAGTGGTTAACTGATTGAAAAGTAATAAAAAACTGCTTCCCGGGAACGCCTTACTTATAAATAAGTAAGGGGGAATATAAAGATTTCCCCCTTACTGAAGTGTTGAAGCCATTGCTGAAGCCAAGGGGGAAGCATGCATACGACTGATGAATTAGGACGTTGTTACCGGGAAGCCTGGCTGGTGGCACGACGAGTGTCGTCAGGGATTAACCTCCGGTACTCTGCCTTCTGGCCGGAGATCAATCCCAACCGTTGGGAAGTCTACCAGGGTGAAAACAAAATTCTGAGACTCCCCGAGCCTTCGGAGGATGAGATCGACCGCATGGTGCAGTGCATGCGTTGGCTACGCTGGGTCAGCGAGGAGGATCGTAAGCTTATCTGGCTTCGCGCCTCGGGACTGCCCTGGCGAGTGATTGCGGAAGACCTGGGTGTGAATCGAAAAACAGCCTATGGGCACTGGTGCAAGGCCATAAACCGAATTTCTATCCACATTTTGCAAAAAAAATCAGGGTAATTTGACCCGTTCAGGGGGCTTAAAAACGTGTTTGTCTGTCAATGTCGCTTAAAGTCCTTATTTGGAGGATTGGACACTTTTGCCAAATTTGACAAGAATTAACGCTAAGCTCGAAGCGAATTACACCTGAACCTCACACCTCCCCGGTTTGAGGTTTTTTTGTCTCTGGAAATCACGGAATGGAAATCACGGAAGAACCATGTCCAGAATCCTTGTCGAAGCTATCGAACATCGCTCAGTTACCAGCCTGGTGCCCTACGCCAACAATGCCCGTACTCACTCCGATGAGCAGGTCAGTCAGATTGCCCGGTCCATCGAGGAGTTCGGGTTTGTCAATCCGGTGCTGGTGGGCAGTGATGACGTGATCGTAGCCGGTCATGGTCGTCTGATAGCAGCGAAGCAGCTGGGGATGG
Organism: Endozoicomonas sp.; assembly: GCF_051008435.1. Taxonomy (GTDB): domain Bacteria; phylum Pseudomonadota; class Gammaproteobacteria; order Pseudomonadales; family Endozoicomonadaceae; genus Endozoicomonas_A. Next base: position 4,028 of record NZ_JBPCXO010000404.1, read on the forward strand.
AAACCGTGCCGGTGATCGTGTTGGGGCACCTTTCCGAAACCCAGCGTCGGGCGCTGGTGATTGCCGACAACCAGATTACGGCTAACTCGGGCTGGGATGAAGACCTGCTCAAGCAGGAACTGGCAGAACTGGATGCACTGGATTTTGACCTGGATTTGATGGGCTTCTCTGACGAGGAGCTGGAAGGTTTGCTGCTGGTGGATGAGCCTGAAGGTCAAACCGACGATGATGAGATTCCAGAGCCAGAGAAACATCCCGTCAGCCAGCTGGGCGATGTCTGGATTCTGGGAGATCATAGGGTGCTGTGCGGCAGCGCCACTGAACAGGCCGATGTGGAAACTCTGATGGCTGGGCAGCTGGCGGATATGGTGTTCACCGACCCACCCTACAACGTCGACTACGCCAACCCGGAGAAAAACACCAAGGCGAAGAAAGACCGTCGGA
>NZ_JBPCXO010000405.1:0-1027 GCF_051008435.1 Endozoicomonas sp.
AAGCTACTCTCAGCAGTTCAGAACTGAACCGTGTCGATGAATATGTGGAAGAGTACCGTGCCCGCTTGAAGAGCATTAGCTGGTTCATGCGTTGTTTGAACGAGCACCTGGCTCGTGAAGCCAACAAGGAAGATGGCTGTAAAGGTCGATTTTGGGAAGGACGCTTCAAAAGTCAGGCATTATTGGATGAGGCAGCATTACTGACCTACATGGCTTATGTTGATCTGAATCCTATCCGGGCAAAACGGGCAGCCACACCAGAGCAGTCCGACTATACCTCTATTCAGAAACGCATCGGAAAAACGATTGGGTCAGCAGATAGCAAGCAACCGTTCATGCTGAAGCCTTTTCAGAGTCAGGGACAAAATCCGGATGAAGCGGTGCCTTATATTCTTCATGACTATCTGGAGCTGGTCGACTGGAGTGGCAGAGCTGTAAGGGCTGATAAGAAGGGTTCAATACCAGAAAATGCACCTCCTATCTTGGCAAGACTCGAAATCGACCCTGACGAATGGCTGAAAACCATGAGCTGGAACAATCGATTCTATCGAGCAGCAGGTCGACTTAAAGCCATGAAGGAATACGCTCTTAGCACAGGGCAGCAATGGCTCCAAGGACTACATTCTTGTGGTCGTTTATTCCAGACTGGCTGATTCATTTCTTAAGCCACATTGGTCGAATTCTTGCTGAATTTTTGGGTGAGATAAGTTCTCTATTCCTGAAAAAAATCATTTAAGCGTTTTATCTCATTTCATTGAGTTTCGGGCTGTTAAAACAGGAAAACTTTGAGCTGAGCAGCTGATCTTGGGGTTGGACGGTATTCAATTTTGTTGCTGGTCTTGTGAGAATATATGGATGTCCTTATTTGCCTAGAATATATGGATGTCCTTATTTGCCTTTTTCTTTAAACAGGTATGATCTGGACGCATTACTGCCTCCACAGTCACATAAAATGAGCATTTCGTTTTTGTCTGGGTAATCTGACAGGCCTTGTTCTTTCAACCATAACTCGATGCTGTCGCATGCC
>NZ_JBPCXO010000406.1:0-7404 GCF_051008435.1 Endozoicomonas sp.
TTCAGTAGAACGAGTCGAATTATTCGATGGATTCGTGAGAATAGTTGACCTATTTAATCGAATTCATCGAATAATTGGGCCGTTCTTTCTGGAATTCAGGCCGAAATAGTCTTAAGTCCGACAGGCTCCTAGGTACTTAGAGCCAGTCAAGTGACTGAGCTACTTCTGACTTATAAAATGAAAAAACGAATTATGCCTGTACAACTGCCACTCAATATCGATTCTGTTAAAGGCTTTCTGGCACCGGATGAGGGTGAAGCGCTTTACCAGTTCGCTCTGGAAGCCAGCCAGCTGGGTCCCTGTCTGGAAATTGGCAGTTACTGTGGCAAGTCTACAGTCTATCTGGGTGTTGCCTGCCAGCAAAATAGCAGCGTGCTGTATGCCGTTGATCATCACCGGGGTTCAGAAGAACACCAGCTGGGAGAAGAGTATCATGACGGTGATCTCTACGATGGCAGTATCCAGCTGATGGATAGCTTCAAAGCTTTCCGAACCACTCTGCGTGAAGCCAGACTGGACGATACAGTTGTCCCGATTGTTGCCCCTTCCGCTGTAGCATCCCGTCATTGGGCCACTCCTTTGGGAATGGTATTTATTGACGGTGGTCACAGTGAAGAAGCCGCCCAAACTGATTTTCGCAGCTGGGTCAGCTTTATCAAGCCCGGGGGTATTCTGGCAATACACGACATTTTCCCCAATCCCCAAGATGGTGGGCAGGCACCTTACAATATCTGGAAGTTAGCAAAAGCTTCCGGACTGTTTGAAGAGCTGCCCACGGTCAACACTCTGGGATTGTTCCGCCGCCGTTAATTGTTGACTGCTAGGAGCCTGACCGAAAATAGATAGCCCAGCCTAAAGCTCAGAAAGAGCGGCCATCTTTAGATGAGCACCGTCGTGGTGCTCACCCTAAAGGGCAGCCTGAAGGCTGTCCAAAATAGCTCCAGGCAATTTTGTCCACTAAATTTGATTAAATAGGTCCACTATTTGCACAAATTAAGTGAAAAACCTGACTCGCTCTACTGAGCTTTATGCTCGGGCGCTATTCTCGGTCAGGCTCCTATCGCCTCTTCAGTGTCTGGCAGCTCTACTTCAGGTCTTATCTCCAGACTGGATTCCACAAACAGGTGCGAAGCAGCGGTATGTTCGGTCAATGCATCAGCGGCCAGCAAAATAGCACCGGCTGTCCAGGCGGTTTTCTCTTCTGGCCAGATGACGTCTTCAACATATTGATAACCGGTCCAGTATCCGCCATCACTGTCTCGCCAATTGTGAAGCCAGCTGTACAACTGAGTGGCTTTCTTCTTTTCACCTGCAGCCAGCAGGGCCATGGTTAGCTCGCAGGATTCAGCAATAGTGACCCAGGGCTGATCACTGACACAGACACAGCCCATATCTTTGCGAACGAACTTGTCCCAGAGCTTCTGGATGCGGTCACGGGCTTCCTGACCACGGAAGACACCAGCCAGAATCGGATAAAACCAGTCCATGGAAAAACGGTCTTTGCTTTCCCAGGTGCGGTCAAAGTTTTCAGGGTGATATTTCAGGGCCTGTCCCAGTTGTTGCCAGGACTCATGCCAGCGCTCAACGTTCTTGTTCAGAGCTTCAGCAATCAGAATGGCACATTCCAGGCTTTTCAGAACCGAAGAGCAGCCCGTAATCAGCGCGTCTTTCTCAGGTTGACCACCTTCCATAACCGCCCAGTAAATTTCACCGGTTGGTGATTGTTGTTTGAGTACAAATTGGATGGCGCGCTCGACCATTGGCCAGTTCAACTCAAGAAACTCTGTATTCTTGGTGATCAGGTAGTGATGCCAGACACCTGTAGCCACATAGGCGACAAAATTAGTTTCTCGCTTGTCACTGTAGAGAGGCTTACCGTCCTGATAGTTAGCGTACCAGCTACCATCTTCCAGCTGTTCCTGTCGCAGCCAGTCATAAGCTTTTTCAGCTTCAGGATAGTGGCCGATGATACTCAGCCCCATGGCGGCTTCGGTATGATCCCAGGGATCCAGTTTACCGCCGGTAAACCAGGGAATGCTGCCATCATCCAGTTGAACAGAGAGAATGTAGTCTGCCGTCTTATTGAGAAAATCTCTTGGGAATATGCCTTTGGTCAGTAACAGGCTATCCATGACAGACCTCCTTGTTCGTAGAGTTGGATTGTCCTTCGCCTGGCTCCCATTCGAAATACATCACCACACTTTTTCCAAAGACCGGGTCGAGCAGCTTTTCAGTAATACGAGTTACTTTGGGCTTTTCCATCAGGTCCCACACCAGCAGCTTGTGATACTGATCAACCAGTTTGGAGGGCTGCTCCCATTTCCAGCACTTCAACCACCAGTAGGGGGAGTGCAGGGCATGAGCCCAGTGTCGTGAATAACGACGCCAGCCAAGGGCTTCAATGTCATGACGAAGGTGAGTGGAGTTAAAGATGCGGATATGGCCGCCCTCAACCTCATGATAAGCCTTGCTGAGTCGCCAGCAGATCTCTTCTGGCCAGGCTCTGGGTACACTGACAGCCAGTAAACCGTCGGGCTTTAGTACTCGCTTGATTTCGGCCAGTACGCCCTGGTAATCGGGAATATGTTCCAGCACCTCGGAACAGATAATCTTATCAAAGGTGTTGTCTTCGAAAGGCAGCTCCAGGGCGTTGCCCTGGATAAAACGAATACTGCGACCATCTTCTGACTCTTGAAGAAATTGAACAGAATCCTGCTGTCTGTCGCGGGCTGTTTGCAGGTCGTTTTCGCACAGATCTATACCTGTTACATCAACTTTGGCTTCCAGCCAGGCAGCAATGGAATGACGGCCCTCACCACAACCCACGTCCAGCACTTTATCGCCATTGCGTAACTTCAGACGATTAAAATCTATGGTTTGCATCTTGTCTCACTTATCCTCGGGCATCATCCACTGACAGATGTAGTCTGTTGGCTCAGGGCTGTCTGGTTAAGATCAGCATCGGCATCCACTGTGTCTTTTAACTCAACCGACGCTTGTTCAGCATCCAGCAGGTTCAGGTAATACTGACTGAACTGTCTGGCGGCTACCTTCCAGCAGAAGGTCGCCAGAATTCTATCTCGGCCCCGTTGGCCGTATTCGATCCGTTTTTTGGGATCTTCCAGCAGTGTTTGCAAAGCTTGTGCCAGCGCTTCACTGCTGCCTGCTTTAACGATCAGGCCTGCATCACCCACTACTTCTGGCAGGGCTCCACCGTCTGAAGAAATCACTGCACAACCACAGGACATGGCTTCACCGGCAGGCAGGCCAAAACCTTCATAGAGCGAAGGTGATACAGCAATAGCGGCTTCAGAGTAATGTTCCACCATTTTTTCAGTGGAAATACCGGACACAAACTTTACGGCTGATCCCAGGTTCAGCTGTTCAAGCTGCTGCTCAGTCTGTCCGCCTTCCTTCAGCTTGCCTACCACCAGAAGCTCCAGCTCGGGGTAGTCAGGCTTGAGTAAAGCCATGGCTTCCAGAAGGTATTTCAAACCTTTCAGAGGCTGGTCTGCAGAAGCGGTGGTCATGATTCTGAATGGCTTGCGCTCAATATGAGGCTGAGGGCTGAACGTCTCGGTATCAATGCCGTTGTATATCAGACTGATGTCGTCAGCTGAACGATCGAAAGCTTCAGCAATGTCACCGCGTGACTGTTCCGAAACGGTGACAATATGCTTCAGTCCTCGAACCACTTTGCCTTGCATGCCCAGAAAAGAATACCAGCGGCGGGTCAGCAGACGGAGCTTCCAGTCTGGCGCTGCGTCCAGAGCCAGTTGTCTGTCACGAGTTATGGGGTGATGCACAGTAGCGACAACAGGAATGCCTTGTTTTTGTAGGTCAAGAAGACCGTAACCGAGACTCTGGTTGTCATGAATAATGTCGTAGTCATGGCCGTTTTTGCGCAAATACTTCACGACACGACGAGTAAAAGTATAGGGTTCAGCAAAACCACCGGTGAGCATGGCCCACCATTCAAAGAAGTTAGACCAGGATTTCAGGTGTCTTGGTCTCAGGGCGGTCACATGACTTTCGACGCTGAACAGATCCAGGCTGGGGATTTCAATCAGGCCAACCCTGGGATCGAGATCCGGGTAGGGAGGGCCGGAAATAACATCCACTTTATGGCCTGCTTCTACCAGAGCCTTACTCAGATACTTGAGGTAAATACCCTGACCGCCCACGAATGGGTGGCTGCGATAGCCCAGCAGACAGATGTTCAAGGGTCTGGTGGGTTGTTCAGATACCTCAGACGACAGGGTGCTTGCTGACGTCATTGTGTTGGGTAGTTTTTCTTGTATGGTCATTGGAAAACCTGTCACCAGACTTGGTTATGGGGCTTGGATGCCTTTAACGGCTGCTACTGTGACGTGAAAAGGTCACAGGGTTTGCCCGGATCGTTAATGCTGGTGAGTCCTTTCTGTCAGATTCGAACAGGGTACAGTTAAGGTTGTTGCTTTAAAGCGTCCAGATGAACTAGGAGCGTGGGCGAGAATAGCGGTCGAGATTAAAATTCAGTAGAACGAGTCCATTTTTTCGATAGATTTGTGCGAATAGTGGGCCTATTCAATCAAATTTATCGGAAAAATGGGCCGCTCTTTCTGGATTTTAGGCCGACCTATCTATTCTCGCCCACGCTCCTGGAAAATTAACCGCTGGACTTCGGCCACTGTATCAATCCCTGTGTGATGTTCACTCCGAAAAATGCTTTTCTGATCGAAGCATGATCAGGTGTTAAGGGCTCTCCGCTGGTTGGTTATTACTTACCACCAGGGTTGGGGGAAAATAACATAAACTGATGCAGGCGTGAAATGGACTCTCATTATTGATTGTCGTGTAACCCGAGCCGATTTGCGGTTAAATGCTCTCATTAAGAATAAAAATAATCAGGATGTTGAAAGTATGAGCAATGCCCAGCCTCCCATACCTGCCAGACTGGCAGCCACTGTCGTCATCCTGCGGGATGGACCCAAAGGTCTTGAAACCCTGATCATGCGTAAAAACAGTCGGGCGAACTTTCTGGGAGGGTTCTGGGTATTTCCCGGTGGCTCGGTAGAAGAGCAGGATCAGGCTGATTCAGAACAGCAAACATTAAAAAATGCAGCCGCCAGAGAAACCCAGGAAGAAGCGGCATTGACCATCAACCCGGATGACTTGGTCTATATATCCCGCTGGATCACACCAGAAACCGCGCCGAAGCGTTTCGATACCCACTTTTTCCTGGCTCCGGCAAACTCCAGTGATGTCATCGTAGATGGTGGGGAAATAGTCGATTCCGACTGGGTAACGCCAGCAGAAGCCATCGCCAGGCAAGCAAACAAAGACATAGAAATGATGCCGCCCACCCTGGTGACCTTCCATGGGCTACAACCTTTCACAAACGTGGCTGAAGCCATACGACATTTTCAAGATAAAAAACCGTGGGAGTTTTTACCCAAAGCCAATTTTGCGGATGAACAACTGGTGATGCTTTATCCCGGCGATGCGGGTTATGAATTGGGTGATCCTGATGTGGTTGGGGTTCGGCATCGGTGTTTATTGGTTGATGGGTGTTGGGAGTATATGCCTTTGAGTTCGAAGCCCTCTGAGAAAGCAGAAGATAGTAAGTCGATGCTGCTTAGTTGAAGACGCAAAATGAATGTAAAAAATACAATGGGTATAGATGTTTTTTTTGCTATAGGCTTTGATCCGCGTTTTCCTGAGGGTGCGCTTCCCATATAATGAAGAATCAGGCAGAAATATTGGGTTTTATACATTCATGTTTGAAACTATTGACCAGCTTAAAGAGCAATTGGATGCACTGCGCCCTCTGCCCGTTCACAGTGTTAACTCTTTGCATGAGTCCCTGGTTTTGGAGTGGACCTACCACTCCAATGCCATTGAAGGCAACACTCTGACCCTCAAAGAAACCAAGGTGGTACTTGAAGGTATTACGGTGGGAGGGAAGTCGATCAGAGAGCACTTTGAGGCCATCAACCACAAAGAAGCCATTGAATGGGTAGAATCTGTAGTTGCCAGACAGGAACCATTTAGTGAACGTCTGATCAAGTCCATTCATCAATTGGTTTTGAAGAATATTGATGATACCAATGCCGGGCGCTATCGCCAAGAAAATGTGATGATTGCCGGGGCCATTCATACGCCTCCAGATCATTTGCACTTACCCACTAAAATGGCCGCTTTGGTTGAGTGGTATCAAAAGCAGACGAATCATCCTGTTGAACGGGCTGCAAGGCTGCATGTTGATTTTGTAGGCGTTCATCCCTTTGTTGATGGCAATGGCCGTACGGCAAGATTGTTAATGAATTTTGACTTGATGGCCAGTGGTTATCTTCCAGTGATCATCAAAACAGAGAACAGGCTGGCTTACTACGAGGCTCTTGATAAAGCTCACACCACGAATCAGTATCAGGACTTTATTCAACTGGTGATTAATACTCAAAAAGAAGCTTTGGAAAGGTATCTCAGTATCGTGAGTTGAAAGGTTTAGCTGTTCCAGTAAGGTTTTTCGGCGTCTTGTAGTCTGCTCACCGGTCTTCACGGGTATGCCAGAGTCTCAGGATATAGATCGTCGAGTTTAGAATCTCGTAGCGCATTTCATATTGGCCCACCAGTATTTTTCTGACCTCTCTTGGGTCAAATGTTTCCAGCCTTTCTCCCAGTCTTGGGCTAGGCAGTAGAGACGTTGGTGCTGCCGTTAAAGATTGAACGGTCTTGGCTGCCGCAGGTTGATTCACAATGACTAGAAATTCATACAAGCGAGACAAGTCGGATAAAGCTCTACTCGTCCATTTTATTTCCATCAGCGTGGCACTGGCAGAGGGTTTTCAGAATCAAGGCTGTCAGCCCACTCCTGAACGGCTTGATGATCAATCACAGCATTACTATCAACATCTGCCAATGCTTCCCGGGTTAGACGGTCTCGTTCTTCTTCCTGATCAATCCAGGCTGAAAGAGCTTGTTTGATGATCCACCCCCGGGACCTCTCCAGCTTCTGGGCCAATTGTTCTACCTTCTCTGCCAAGGGCAGAGGCACATGTGCAGTAAGTACTTTCGTCTCTGACTGAGCCATATTTCCTTTCCTATAGAGATAAAAAATCAATAATTATCTATTTGAAAAATAGTGATTAAAAATGATTAAGTCAATTTTTAGAGAAGATGAAACATCTGAGCTGAATGTTTGCTGATTCATTCACTACTGAAGGGCCTTGTTATAAACTGGCATTGTGAGCCGTTTGAAGAATACATGGGAAGTGGGCTTTGAATCCACACTCCCCAGACCTTAAGTCCCGCTTAACTTTGAGGTAATGAGCGAGCAGGCTGTACTTTTGGTAAGAGAGTACAGTTTTCATACACTTTGCAGTCTAATCTACAGCATCAGCTTGTGTTCATAATTGTTCCGCT
>NZ_JBPCXO010000407.1:0-3034 GCF_051008435.1 Endozoicomonas sp.
TAGGTGCATTTTTCGTCAAAAACTCCTTTTTCAGAAAGCTAAACGATCAGACAGCTTTTTCTACCCCTTGTGCGGTAAGCATTTCAGCACCACCCATTTCCAGCAGGGGGTGCTGAATAGTTACAAAAAAACTCTTCAGCGATTACAGGGACAGAAGTTAGACAAACATACTATGTTCTTCGCTGCCCCTACAGAAACTATGTCCGGACTCCTTCCTCTTGTCCGAAAGGCTGGTATCAACCTCCACAAAGATGTTATGAAGTTTAATGCCCATGACTGGAGTAAGCCCATTAACAGGCTCGACCCAAGAATCAAACGGGAAATCTCAGCTTTTGGTGAGAGTCATAAGAATTCTGCGGACGAATTTGGCCAAAGAGTATGGGCTGATGTCCAAGCTGCAGCTGCATGGGGGCTTTTTTCATCAGCATTACCTACTATGGGAGTTAAAGCTTCATTGCTAGTAGGTCTACCTGGAAGACTTCAAGCAACGCGTAACATGTTTGCTAATCATGCAAATGATCCCACCTTAAACCCTCACATGCATCCTTTCAAAACTACTGAGTCAATGAATGCTCATATCAGTAAAAATAATGGTGGAGAAGCCCGTTCATTTATACAGCTGACGAAAAGCCTGAGCCGAGAGTGGGCAAGATGCTAAAAAAAATATTACTCAGCCCATCTATTCATAAACGCCTTCCAGCCTCTTGGCAAGCAAGCAAAATGAATCTGTATGGACCTGATTTTACGAAAGCACCTTGGCGGGAAATCATATTGTCAGGAATAAAGTTGCGGTTTAAGTCTCCTCCGCAAACAGAAATGTTCCCCAATGACATATGGGTAGAGAGTAAAAACATATACAACACCCAAGACTTTACCAAATGGGATGGAGGAGAAACTACAACTATCTATAAGAATGGCTGGGTGTATTCTGACGGACTATTTGGATATGGCGATGTTGGAGGGGGAACTCTTCAAATGATCGTTCAACGTCGTGATTTAAAAAAATACCATCTAAATAATTTGTTTGATCCTCAACAAATCGAGCAATTGATCCTTCAAGATCTATGTCAAGAGTATGAAGCCAAAAATAAAGAACTGAAAGAAGATACAAATCGAGAGACACCCTACAACCCGGATAAAGATATCTGGCTATATCCAGAAAATATTGCCTCCCTTAATCGTCATGACACCAATGGCATTAATAGCTACTTCTATAAAGTCTGGAAGCCACTAAGAAACCCTGAGTATTATTGGACTGCTGCAATCACAGACGAACATTTATTGATGTTTTTCTATACACCCGGCACCAATGCTGTCGACCACTTAGCAGACGACAACAACTTCTCGGAAGCTGCTTACAATACCGCAAAAAGTTTTGCTGAGAACCTGCATATCACTTTATCTCCTGATGCAGAAAGACAGCGCCAGGAAGCTCAGCAACTATCAATTCCTGTAACCTTTCCCAGTTAACGACTGGGTTCAGATTTTATCCACTTGATATGTGAAATCCATGTTGCAATTCAGCATGGCGGCCACGGGAAATCCTTTATGGCACTGGCAAGAAGCCTCTGGAGTTAATGTTATGACAGGCATCTGGTTTCGTCGTCTATTTGCCAGCCCGTTAAGACCTGCTGGTCAGCCTAATTTCAAGTCCGCCCCCTGGCGGACATTTGATCTCTCCGGTACAAAACTAACCATTAAAAGTCCACCTCAGACCATGGCTGTGCCCAGAAAAATCTGGCCTGACTCTCTGGATATTTACACTCCTGAGCGATTTCAGCCTTGGTCCGATAAGTCGAAAGGCTCTACAGCTCTTCTATTTAGAAACCACTGGTCCTATTTTGATGCACTATGGGGCAAAGGTCATATTGGAGGAACAAGTGTACAAATTATTGTCCAGCGTTTAACTCTACAATACACAGGCATTGGCTCCCTATTTGATACAAGAGAAGCTATGAAGGTAGCTTCTCAAAAAGTGCTGGTAAACCAAAGTACCAACTTTCTGAAGCCCTTGATAGCTAAAGATAATGTACTATAGGTTTGCAAGATTTTTTCCGGTCTCCAGCAGTTATTGAGAAGCTACCTATGAAGTTCATCTTGGAACTAGATGAAAGAACTTATGGCGAAGTCAATAAGAAAGAGTTAGCAGAGTATGAGCAAGAAAAGATAGACATGCCTTTTCTCCCTCCCCCTTGTTTAATGGTTTACCCGAAAAAAGCGGAAGACCTAGAACATCTGAAGACCAATGGTAATAGTTGGTTAATCAGTCGAATATCAGCGGACAAAGAGATAAGCGTGATTTCTCGCTACTTTTTTCTCCCCATTGGTAATCGCCATATGCTGGTCATCTCATTGGAAACATCTAGTCACGGTGAATTTTACAGCGACAAGCACAACGTTCCTGATGAATGTGAAAAAACAGTCAAGACATTTATGGAAAATGTTCATGTTGAGCTTTCGGATGAAGCAAAGCGTCAGAAAGAAGAGGTTCTCAGTCGGATTGAGAATAGTTAACGTTGCCTCATCCAACGGAAACTCGTTATTGACACTGGTTAGAAGCCCCTGGAGTTAGTGATATGTCAGGCATTTAGCTACGACGTCTATTTGCCAGTCCACTCAAGCCTGCTGGTCAGCCTAACTTTGATTCAGCTCCATGGAATAAATTTGACTTATCCGGCACCCATCTGACTTTTAAAAATCCTACTCAGACAACGGCCGTTCCCAAAAAAATTTGGCCTGAGCCTCTAGGAGCCTGTCGGACTTAGCCAACCGTAGCGAGGAAAAGTCCGGTTTGAGACAGTTTTTATGATTATTTGAGGCGAATAGCGAGCTATTCAACGAAAAAAATCATAGAAAATGGCCAAATCCGGCTTTTTCGCAGTAGGTCAGTGGTAAGTCCGACAGGCTCCTAGCTGCGGGATAGGTCGTGCACTGAAAACGCAGATCAAACGCAGAATTGAGTAAAAAGAAGCGGAACAATTATGAACACAAGCTGATGCTGTAGATTAGACTGCAAAGTGTATGAAAACTGTAC
>NZ_JBPCXO010000408.1:0-2630 GCF_051008435.1 Endozoicomonas sp.
TTGTCAATAGCCTATACGACAAATTATGTATTAAATGCATGGATTGCAGTATGTCAGACAGTAGTTTATTTCGTAAGGAATGTCTTGAAAATCAGAGTGTTGTATCGAATGGTCATGTTCTGATTATTAATCCATTATCACATCTTTGTCTTGTGATTTTAGTTTGTGTCGTTCTGGCAGCACTCATCTTGTTCTTTGTTTTCGGTAGCTATACCCGTTCTGAAACGGTATCAGGATTTTTGCAGCCGTCTGATGGTCTGAGCCGTATTTCAGGGGTTCAAAGTGGAACGGTTGAAGAACTTTATGTAAAAGAGGGTGAAGTTGTTCAGGCTGGCACGTCATTACTTCGAATTAGGACCGGCAGGCTGTTGGTTGATGGGAGTTTAGAAGGGCAACTTCAAGAACAGCTGGATCTGGCTATAGTGTCTCTTCAAGTACAAATTGATCAAAGCAGAACTCTGGCTGAAGTTGAAAAACGAAAATTGGCACAATTACAGAAAGATCTTCAGCAGCAGCGCAAGCACCTTGTAGAACAACTGACCACTCAAAAGAAGTACGTTGCTGTCCTGGAGCAAGAGTTAAGTGTTTTGGAAAACCTGCTTGCCAGAAAGCACATTTCCAAATCAGATTACAATGGAAAACTGAGCATTCTTCTAACAGCACAACTGGAACTTCAGGGTTTAAAAAAAGAAAAAGCGGCACTGGAAGCCCGATATTCTGAAGTAAAGAGTGAGTATCAGAAAATTGACCTGGACTCTGAGTCCAGAGTGGCTGCATTAATGCAGTCAGTTTCTGAAATGCGACAGCGATTGATTGAAAGCCAGAGCAGGTCATCCTACGTACTCACAGCTCCTGTCAGCGGAACGGTTTCAAGCTTACTGGTTCGCAAAGGTGCCTGGGTTGATTCTGGACGACAATTGCTTACTGTTTTGCCCATCAATAGTGAGTTGCAAGCTGAACTGTATGTCCCCACACGAGCTATTGGTTTCACAAAAATAGGACAAACTGTCCAGGTTCGTTACTCTGCTTTCCCCTATCAGAAGTTTGGTTTCTACAAAGGCCATGTAACCGAAGTTTCCCGGACCATAATTGCTCCAAATGATATTCCGGCTCCTGCGCAGTTAAATGAGCCAGTTTATAGGGTAACGGTTTCTCTGAGTCGGCAAGCGATTAAGGCATATGGGGAAGATTACCCTCTACAGTCAGGTATGCAGCTCACGGCAGACATGATGGGTGAAAAGCGTTCAATATTTGAGTGGTTACTGGAACCACTTTACAGCCTCTCCGGAAGAGCATTTTTCTCTAGTTGACTAAGCAGTATTCACAGCTGTTGGTATTTCAAAGTGAGATGAATTTGGTCACAGGATGACAATATGAATGTTACAAGCCTTTTGAGCTTTGGCTTTGGTCGTAGATTACCCGTTGTTTTACAGAGTGAGGCCGCCGAGTGTGGTTTAGCCTGTATTGCCATGGTGGCCGGTTATTATGGACATAAAACTGATCTGAATAGGCTCCGGCAAAGATTCTCGGTCAGTCTTCGAGGTTCGACACTCGAACAGTTAATGAATATTTCTGAAAAGTTGCTGATGAATACTCGGGCTCTTCAACTCGATTTGGAGCATATGAAGCAGCTGCGGACGCCCTGTATTCTTCATTGGAACCTGAATCATTTTGTAGTTCTTAAGTCTGTGAGTAAAAAGGGGATTATTATCCATGATCCTGGTTCAGGTCAGCGATTTTTGAGTTGGGAAGAGGTTTCCAAGTCATTTACAGGCATTGCTCTTGAGGTTACCCCTTCAGCTGCTTTCCAGCAGAAAAAAGAAACCAAGAAACTGGGTTTGAGCAGCCTTTGGCAGAGTATTACCGGGTTGAAGCGGGGTTTTATACAGGTATTGTTTTTGGCATTGGCTCTGGAAGTCTTTGCCCTGACAATGCCTTACTTCATTCAGCTGACTGTCGATAATGTTGTCGTGAATAACGACAAAGATTTACTGTTTGTTCTTGGATTGGGTTTTCTTCTCCTTACCTTGTTTAAAGTACTGACTGACACTATTCGGTCTTGGGTCGTTTTGTTTTTACGTAGCCATCTCGGTATACAGCTGGTCAGTAACTTATTTAGACATTTAATGAGGCTACCTTTACCTTGGTTTCAAAAACGGCATATTGGTGATGTGGTATCAAGGTTCAGTTCACTGGGTCAAGTTAATCAGATGTTGAGCAGTGGTTTTATTGAGGGGTTGTCTGATGGTGTTATGGCTCTGGTGACATTGGTCATGATGTATATCTACAGCCCTTTGCTGGCGACGGTTGCTTTAGGTGCAGTTGTTCTCTATTGCATTTTTCGCCTGGTTTTCTATCGCCCTCTGAGGATGCGTACAGAAGAAAGTATTATGATGGCGGCAAAAGAAGATACTGCCTTTATTGAAACGTAACTATTCAGCCCCCTCAAAATAGGCTGGATTTTTCAGAGTTTTGTGCCATTTTCTACTAAACCTTTCTCTTCACTCTCAGTCATGACTCATATTGCACCCGATATACAGACCCGCGTCGTATTGCTTGCCATTATTGGAGAGCAGCAGGAGCAGGCTGTTGAGATGCAAAAGCAAATCACGAAACTGGAAGAGGAAAAC
>NZ_JBPCXO010000409.1:0-9644 GCF_051008435.1 Endozoicomonas sp.
GTTGTCAAGCGTTCATTCTTTTCAACGAAAGTCGTTAAGAAGAAAGAAGCTTTTCAACTCGCTGAACTGGCGAACCCTTATGTTTAATAAGCGTTTGCTTTTCTTGTTCAGCGGCGGCGCATTCTACCGTGTCAGCCGATGTTGTCAACCTGACATTTTATCAGGCGATTCAGTTCTGCTGCTGTGGCGACTTGCTCCGTTAGTGGAGGCGAACTATACAGATTTTCATGAGGGGTTCAATACGCAGCGAAGCACTTTCGTACTATCACCTAATATTTAATAAGATTAATTTCCTCTACTTATATAAGAGCAAATCAAAACGAGTGTTTATTCTTAATCCTAAGCACTGAATAACACACACCTCTTTGAACCAACCTCTCCTCCACCTGCATACCCACAAGCGATGCAGCAGAAGGCCTGACACAGAAAAGTTTTTCTCTTTCCTCGCCCATAATCAACCAAACACCATGAAATACAGGCTCTGACCACTGATTTTGAGTCAGACAATTTTTACTGCCAGCTAACTCATGAAAGATAAAGGGAAGTAATTTTTTTGCATCCACCTTTATTTGTCCAGATATGTATCTACTTTTATATGTGTTCGAGTAACACACCTAACTCTATGGCGATGAGCATTGACCAAAAATGTGGTTATAAGTCGTTTAGTTGTTATAGACATGAGGAGTCTATAGATGTCGAATGCTGCAATAAAACCCCGTAAATTGCCGGTACAAAGTCGCTCTAAAAAAAGGGTCGAGTCGATTCTTGAAGTCACTGCAGCTCTATTAATCGAAGGGGGGTATGAATCTCTGACCGCTGTGGGCATAGCTGAGAGAGCTGGAATACCGGTTGCTTCACTGTATCAGTATTACCCTAATAAAGAGGCTGTTATCTATGCGCTTTGCGAAGACATGATCAATGAGGTTTTGCAGCGCTTTAATGAGTATGAAAACTTCAGTGAACACAAGATGGGACTCAACGAGTTGCTGATCTTGATGGGTGATAGAGAGTATTCCGATCCGGCGAACCATAAGCTGGAGTTTGAATTGAACAGAGCCATGATCGCCATGCCACAACTGGCAGAGCTTCATACTTCTTTTGATGAGAAGATTTCTGAACGTTTTGCCAACATACTCCGTCACTACGGCTCACAGTGGCAACATGACGAACTGATCAACCTTGCCAGAATAATGTTTAGAATCGGCAATACCTATTTCGAGCACATTAATTCCACAAAAGAGAACACGGTTCTGGCAGAGCAAAGCAAAGTGTTGATGCTCAGAGCTATATACTCTCTGATCAAAGATTCTATGGAAGGCTCAACAGAGAAACTGATACAAGAACAACAGCCGTCCTGACACAATGAACGATTGATTTGCCTATGTTTCAGGCACGCAGCCATTTAATTACAGCCCGTTTTCATCATGAAAGCCGTCGTGAGATTGCGGGCCAACTACCCGTATATTAACAGGCATGTTGTAAGCAGTAGCCAAAGGCAGATCAGCTAGTGAACGATTTTCATTTTCCAGATACACCATGTTGGTTTTATAGAGCTCTTCACTTGCCATCCTGCGAGACTGAGTTTTCAACGCTGATTTAAGCACTTTTTTTAACTTAAGTGGCACCAGAGCTTCATCAATGATGCTGTTGGCTGTTGTCAAAAGTTCATCCAATAGTGCTTCGGGTGTCGATGCCTGAAGAAATACTTCTTCAGATTCATCAAATTCCTGGTAGCAAAGGTCTTGTAACCTGGTTTGTATACGCTCCAGTTCATAGCTCCAAAGCTTGTGCTTATCAGCCGCTCTGCCAAGAACACGACTAACGCCTCTGTGGAACCCTTGTTCAAGACTCATGGGAATGCGGTTGCTGATAGTACCAAACTCAGAGAATATGCCTTCCTCACACTCACCAGCCTCTGCTACTTCTCTACTGAAGCTCAGGCAGTTATGGGTAGGCCCTCCCCATAACCACTTCTTCTTTGATAACTCGTTAAGTTTCGCCCTCATTCCTTCTTCATTCTTGCACTTGAGATCAATCTCGAAGGCTATGTTATTTTCCCACTTTTTCAGATATTCAACGAACTGGAAGTTATTTAGATGTTCCGGATACCAATGTGCCGAGCTGATCTGGACATAACGACTTTCACCGGAAGTCGGATCTCCAAAAGCAAGCAGGGCATGGCCGTATTTATTGGTTGCACCATCCTTGATAACAATCATTCTGGGGCGAATGTATTGTTTCAGCTCACTCTCCGGGATCCCTTTTGTAAAAACATATCCGGATAAATCTTCAGTATTTTCGGCAATGAGTGGCCCCAAAAAGCTATCTCGGGTCTCAATAAGCTCAGACAGGGTATAACCCGGAAAAAGGCGTCTGGGCTGACTACCCTGTGCTTTTTTACTGTGAAATAAACGAACCAACTGATCATCAAGATGAGTAAACGCTTTGATTAAAGTGTTAGCTACTGCAACCTTGGCTTTTAAGTATCCGTGTCTGAATTTCTTTGAAGCACGTTGTCTCAGACTCTTTTGAGGCATTCTCTCACCAAGATAAGCCTCATCGAGCATACGCTTGCTGGAATAAGTGCTCACAACCCGGCCAGTTCGGGTTCTGACTCTGGGCTGCTTTGCTGAGAGGTCACCATCTTCAACAAAAGACCTCAACTCGAAAGCGGTCGATTGCTGATTAACTCTTTTCCCGGGTGCTGGCATCTTAAGTAATTCCGCGTCTCCTCAATTAGAGTAACGGCACCACTTTCCAGTCTCTAGAGTGTTGCTCTGATCTCCTCAGTGACCGACTGGCCTGTTTCATAAAAATATCTAAGACCAAGAACCGTTTGATCGACGGTCTTTCCAATGGGCTCTGCCATGACATTTTGGAACAACCAGTTGCCTAACAACCCCATAGGAGGCTCAAAACTCATGGTGCCAGTAAATTCTGTCTGCTGAGTGCCCGTTTCAGAAATTTGATAGCGGAATCGTCCTTTTTTGAAAGGCAGGAAAAAGGTTTCATTGTGCAGTTTAATGACAAACCCTGTCCCTTCATTCCATTCCACTACGGTTTCATCCACATATTGATCTTCGCTCTTGAAAACCCTGCGACTCGCCCCCACGCCCTGCTTTTGTTCAGTGAGCAATCGGGTGTCTACGACATCAGGGACATAGTACTGTGAAACAGTCAGGTCACTCATTTTTTCCCAGCTCTGCTCAACGGGCAGATCAATCACTATTGTCGAACTGATGGCCATTCTCGGATTTTCTGCTGGCCAGAGGCTTAGCCCTGCTAACACAGAAACGGTTACGCCTGCTGCAATATACTTTTTCATTGTTTTTATTCGTCTTTATGCTTCAACACTAACCAGATTCACGGGCACCCTCAGCTTCGAGAGAATGGAGCGGCTGAAGACTTTCTTCATCTCCTGTCGATCGCCTGGCCCAAAACCACGTCAATGCCATTCCACTCACCAGATGCCAGACTCCCCATAACCCAACGACCTGAATCATAGCGGTCATTTCAGGATAGAAAGTAAAGAGGATAGAAAAACCAAGAGCTGAGTTCTGGATACCAACCTCCATCGTAACCGCTCTTCGATCTGCCTCTGGCAAGCCTGCTAACCTTCCCGCACCATAGCCAAGTAATAACGCCAGTGTATTCAATCCGATAACGGTGACGGCAACGATGCCTATATATTTCAGCATGGATTCCAGGTTGTTTGCACAGGCAACGATCACAAAACCCAGCATTATAACCATCGAGGTGACTCTGATGGGTTTTTCACTCTTCTGTGCTAACCGGGGGTAATTGGTACCAATGAACATGCCTAATGCCAGAGGAATACCCAGTATCAGGACAAACAGCGCCAACAGACTCACAGGATCAATCATTATGTCCTGAAGAATGGCACGGGTAGAGGGGTTCAAAGAGGCATAAAACGCAAAATTGAAGGGTGTCATCACTATGGCGCCCACGCTGGACACCGCTGTCATGCTGACAGAAACCGCTACATTCCCTCGGGATAGATAAGTAAGGATATTGGAAACACTACCGCCAGGGCAGGATGACAACAAAATCATGCCCAAACCCAAATCAGGTGGAATCGAGAACAACCAGATGATGAGGGTCGTGATGGCAGGAAACAACAAAAACTGGGCCACCAGACCGGTAATGGGTGCCCTTGGTTGTCTAACCACCCGTTTAAAGTCATCGACTTTGAGGGTGAGCGCAACACCAAAAATGACACAGGCCATCATGGCATTCATGACATAAAGTGCTGAGCTATCAAAATTAATATCAAGAGGTTCCATAACGGGCCTCCTGATCGTTGAGCGATAAAAATAGGACTGGAAGAGAGTGCGTTATCAGGCCCCTCCGGTTTTCCGCATGTCCTTCACCGAAAACAGCATACGGCATAGGGTTTCTCCCGTTATTGTTTTTATTATTCTGATTATGCTAACACTACCATGACGATAAGGCAGACGCCTTAGATCTTACAATATACTGAAACTTTTCACTACGGTTACCTTTTAAGTCCTCCCCTGAAATCAAAAAGCCCGGCAAAATAGCCGGGCTTCTCTGGATCACCAAGTAACCACTCTAACGGTTAGGCATTAGTTGCTACAAAATATTTGGGATCTTCTATCACATTCACTTCTACCATATTGTCTGCTTTTTTCAGCAACTTACGGCAATCTTTGCTCAGGTGTAGCAAGTGCAGGGCCTTGCCTGCGTTAGAGTAGCGTTCTGCCAGAGTATCAATAGCTTCCAACCCGGAGTGATCACACACTCGAGAATCTGCAAAATCAATGACAACATCATTATTGTCTGTCTTGGGAGAGAACTGCTCAAGGAAGTGTGTGGTTGAACCAAAGAACAGTGGACCATGTACTTTATAAACACTGGAACCATTCTGATCTTCTTTCTTTTCGATCCGGATATACTTGGCGTGTTCCCAGGCAAAAATCAGAGCAGAAACAATCACACCGATAATAACTGCTACTGCCAGATCGGTAAGCACAGTGACTACTGAAACCAGAACCAGAACAAAAGCATCACCTTTTGGTACCTTGCGCATGATCCGGAAGCTACTCCATTCGAAGGTGCCAATCACTACAATAAACATCACGCCTATCAGAGCCGCAACCGGAATGCTTTCGATCAAGGATGAAGCCGCCAGAATAAATGCCAGCAGGAACAGCGCTGCAGAAATGCCTGACAAACGACCACGACCACCGGAATTCACGTTGATCATGCTCTGACCGATCATGGCACAACCACCCATACCACCGAAGAAGCCCGTTACTATATTGGCAGCACCCTGACCCATACATTCACGGTTTGAACTGCCGTGAGTTTCAGTGATCTCGTCCACCATTCGCAGGGTCAGCAAAGATTCAATCAAGCCAATAGCCGCAAGAATCAGAGAGTAGGGCAGAATGATCAGGAAGGTTTCCATATTCAGTGGAACCATAGGAATACTGAACTCAGGCAAACCACCGGCAATACCTGCTACATCACCCACTGTTTTAGTATCCAGATTCAGGCCAATCACCAACAGGGAAACCACCAGAATCGCAGCCAGGGACGAAGGGATTGCAGTCGTCAGTTTCGGCAGGAAATGAATAATAGCCATGGTCAAAGCCACCAGACCCAGCATCAAGCCAAGTTCGCCACCCGACATCCAGGCCACATCAACTACACTGCCTTCCATAAAGGTACCGGAAAGCCAGCCTGTACCGCCTTCAACGCCAAACTGACCCAACTGAGCCAGGAAAATAACAATGGCCAGACCATTAACGAAACCCAGCATGACAGGATGAGGCACCATGCGAATAAACTTACCCAGCTTAAGCACTCCAGCCAAAACCTGAATAATCCCCATCAACACGACGGTGGCAAAAAGATACTGCACGCCATGATCAGCTACCAGGCTGACCATAACAACGGCCAAGGCACCGGTAGCACCGGAAATCATACCTGGACGACCACCAATTGCGGCTGTAATAAGACCTACCATAAATGCAGCATACAGACCCACTAATGGATCAACACCTGCGACGAATGCAAAGGCTACCGCTTCTGGCACCAATGCAAGCGCTACCGTCAGACCTGATAGCAGGTCATTTTTCATGGTAGCTACCTTGTTTGCTCTAAGTTCGAACAACATTGCCTCCGATTCAGACAGGCAGTCTTACGACCAAGGGGAGCCTGTCTCTCAATCTGTGAAATCTGACGCTCTATCCAGAATACCCTTAAAAGAGTGTAGAGGACGGATGGGCAGTACCTCGTGATAGCGGGCAACTGCTTTGGCCCTTTCATCAAGTAACGAATGCCAAATGGCATACTCAACTCATGATGATCAGACAGGTGAGTGTGGCGACAGAATGATTTTAGTTATAGGAGCTGGTCTGGATTACCTGATACAAAAACCCATATACAAAGCTCTAAGCCCACAAAAAGAGGTCTTTCCATATCAGGATCATCATGGATGACAAGTATCTTTTAAGGGTTAAACATGGGCGCGGATTCTAAAGAAGAGACTGGCAGAAGACAACGACCAGTTAGTCTTAGATACCACAACTCCTGACTACAACCCCTCGGTAACCTGCAGTCAGGAACTATCGTTCAATTTATTGACGGAGCGCTGCTGTGAAAGTCAGGAGGGTGTTAGCTCACTGACATCCATCAGACGACCTACAATGACATCGTTCATCCTTTTAACCAACTCAGGGACATTGATTTCGTAATATTGAATCAGGGCATTTTCGATGTAAGCCCAGGCTCTGACGGCTTCCTTGACCTTTTTTCTGGCTTCAGGATTTTTACCGTTTAATGCCTTCTCCAAAGCCCTCAACTCATCGCCAAATTTTTTCGCGTCTACGTCCAGCTCATCATAAGGAAAACCAATCATGCTGACAGAGCCTTCCGCATACAACATGGCCAGTCTTTGCATATCTGCAGCCAGCCTCAGTGCTTTTACATCAGAAGGCAAAGGTTCGTCATAGCTTTCACTGCTGATCAATTCAATCAGGTCTGCTCTGGAGGTGTTCAAGTCTGCTGTTGCATAGTGAGAGGTATAACCATCATCTTTCATCTCATTTTTGCGGGAAAAACTTTTCATCGACTCCCAGGATGTCTTGATATCTTTCAGCTGCTCAACATTGGGCGTTTTAATCGCATTCAGATCACTGTCCATACTCAGAAGTTCTTTCTCCAACTCCTGGTAGGCATCACTGCTGCCTTCATCGAAAGAGATATAAAAGAACGAGCTGGCAACACGGTAGGCTTGACGCTCCAGATTAAACTGTTCCTTCAGGGTGATGGCCGATGACTGGGACAGATAAAAAAGACTGACGACAATGCAACACAGTCTGGCAAACATTGAGGACTTCCTATTCAATTAACTTGGTACTTCCTGGCTGGGCAGGTCAACGTCCTGCCAAGCTATGCAAGTCAATCGATAGGAGCATCATCTATTCGAACTATCTTGCCGGGATTGATCTACTTTCTTAGCCTTACTACGACAGTCCCCGCAATTTTATCGTGCCAGCCTTGCTTTTTCTTATCCACTACGATCCAGAAAAAGCCCAGAAATAACGGCAGAATAGAAACAAAATAAGCCAGGTAGCGTATGACTGACTGAGATAATTTCGGGGCAAGCCCGGTTTTTTCATCAACGACCTTCATCGTAATGAGCATTTTGCCTGGTGTAGCGCTTTTATAGTGCCAGAACAATATCACCGCCAGGGCTGGGAAGAGCCAGTTTATGATGATATCACCTGGCCCCAGAAGTTGCCTTGAGCCTTCAATCGTTAGCTGATTGCCATAAATAATCATTGTGAGAGGCAATGTGATAGCCATCAGAATCAGGGTATCAATCAATGTTGCCCAAAACCGATCCAGAAAACCGGCATACTCTGGCGTTTCCTGGGTTAAATCCAAATCTGACATGGGGAACCTCCCGTCTATTAACCTCTGTCCATAACGGCAAAGTCGGCAAACTTCGTCAGATCGTTAGTTCGCCGGAAGTACTGCTGGACCTTCCGTAATATTTTCTCAGCTCTGAGCCAGGATATCTTTTATGGAGGCTTCCAATTCCTCTGGTTTCGTTGTGGGAGCATATCGCTCGACCACTTCACCCTGACGATTCAGAAGAAACTTGGTAAAGTTCCATTTAATATTTTTAGTCCCCATTAAACCGGGGGCAG
The DNA here is from genome assembly GCF_051008435.1 of Endozoicomonas sp. Taxonomy (GTDB): domain Bacteria; phylum Pseudomonadota; class Gammaproteobacteria; order Pseudomonadales; family Endozoicomonadaceae; genus Endozoicomonas_A. The sequence continues at coordinate 8,205 of NZ_JBPCXO010000409.1, forward strand.
CCTTCTTGAGATCCTTGTAGAGGGGAGCAGCACTGTCTCCATTCACTTCTACTTTTTCAAAGACAGGAAAAGTGACTCCGTAGTTTTTTTCACAAAATGCACCGATCTCACCACTGTCACCGGGCTCCTGCTTGCCAAACTGGTTGCAGGGAAAACCAAGAACCACCAACCCTTGCTCTTCATACTTTTTATAGAGCTCTTCCAATCCCTTGAATTGCGGTGTAAAACCACACTGGCTGGCAGTATTCACTATCAGCACAACTTTACCTTTGTAGTCTGCAAGCGACTGAACATCGCCGGATAACAGCGGCATTTCGTATTTCAGAACATCCATTAAATGTATTCTCCTCTGGTTGTAGGTAGAAGGTTATACCTCATTTTTTCTCAATTGGATGAAAAAAACAATTCAGTGCGTTCACTGATTACCCCCACCTATAGTAAAAGCAGGAACTCCTTTCAGACGAGACTGGAAAGACATGGAATCAGCGTCATCTAAACCAACAGGCAGAGATCCTTATTCATCTCAGACAACGCCTTCTGAAACAGAGTCCGGCAATAGCTCTGTAGAACACAAAAAGGAAATTCCAGAACCCGACACCTCCACAGCAGCCAGCTCCAGAGACTTGAGTAGAGCCTCCCATCTCATAAAGCCTGGCCTCGAAGGTTTGAAATATCTGAAAAGCCTGTCCCCTGAACAGCTGTTACCCATCGTTTTTGACCAAAAAGCACTCAATCAATGGGAGAGTTATCACAGCGAAGAAAAAAGGCAAAGGTCAAAGTCTGGTTAACAGCTGGGTCTTTCTGGTGGATGCGATAGCCAATGGCCGTTTCACTTCACCTTCTGATCTGGAACCTTTGCTGCAAAACCTCCATGCCCACAGTTTTGAACACGGACCCAGAGACTGCTCAGGACTGTCTTTAACAACTTACAGGGCAGGGGACTTTAGATATATTCCCACAATGCACAAAGCTTTGATGCAACCCATTTATGGACACGATGCTCCCTGCGTAAAAAAATACGCTGACTCTGAATGTTCCGAAGCAGCACTCTATGAGTCCAAACAGAAACTGGATGAATCTTGTGAAATAGCGGGCCTTCCGGAGTTACCTCCTTTCTGCTTTAGAGTGTTTATTAATAATAAAGATGTCTATTTAGCGGTTCCTGTCGAGCTGGCCGTAAAGCTGTATCAACAACCTCCCGGGTCCAGAGCTGAAGCTCAAGCATTTATGGAAGAAGTTGCAGCACACTACTGCTCACGACCGGATTTAGATTCCTACCTTCGGGCTCTCAATAAAGTTAACCCTCACGAGTTAGGAGCCTGTCGGACTTATGCTTTCGAGCATAAATTTCAGTAGAACGAGTCGAATTATTCGATGGATTCGTGAGAATAGTTGACCTATTTAATCGAATTCATCGAATAATTGGGCCGTTCTTTCTGG
>NZ_JBPCXO010000410.1:0-11007 GCF_051008435.1 Endozoicomonas sp.
GTTTGTGCTTGTTCTACTGCCAATATTGCAGTGTTTCGACAATTTTCAACTGTTTAAAAATCAGGAAGAATAAAAAAACAGATGTATATTCTTAAATCTGCTTTCTCTGTGTCATGACGTATGATTAGTGGTAAACAGGAAGTATTTTGATACCGCAGAATTCTATCGGGTTATTCCAGAGCAGGTAGGCCTGCTTAAGAAGTTTGTGGGTAATGAGAAAGTTCACTTTATTGATGTGAATTATGTCGATGAGGGGCCAACGGTTGCCGAATCACTTCAATGGCTGCAAAAGAAAGTGACTTACAGGCTTTTTCTTAAAGGTCATGATGACGCTTTTCATGTCGTTCCTTCCGACGGTGGAAGAGGGGCTGAAGAACAGATCTCCTCCGAGCTGGATATCTATCTGAAATTCAGGGGAGTGACAGACGTTCATGTAACAGGCTGCTTTGATGGGAACTGTGTTCGCAGGACGGTAAGGGGAGCTTTGCAGAATGGCTACGATGTCTCGGTCGATCGGGAGAGCAATATTCTCTTGAGGACTGATTTTCTCAGAGATTCGTTCATGACTCCGGAGGAGTTAGAAGCCATTGTTAAATTACGATGGAGTGAGTTAACCCGGGACTTTCCTAATCTCAGAATGATTTCTGATTCACGTAACCGTCCTTGTGAGAGTCATTGAAAAGGTTGCAGTGCCTGCTCCATACTTTCTTTCATCCTTTAAACGGAAGCAGACATCACTGCAGCCAGCGTGATCCAGTAAAGCGCCAGAGAAGACAGTGTCAGGGAGAAATACTTCAGTTTTCTTTTACGGGTCTTTTTAAGTTTTCTTTGTTCTTTGATCGCCAGCATTAATAAAACGACAGGTGGCAATAGAAAAAACTGTGGGTTCTCTGCGATATAGTCAATGGTGACCATACCCTCAGTAAACCAGATGCCAATACTGCTGACCAATCCGTAAATAGATAACAGAAGGCTGGCAGGTGTTTGTCGATGGTCTCCACTCCTTATACTGAATGCCAGAAAAGCCAGCGCAGAGATGGGTGTGAGCCAAGGTATCACCAGAAATCCGGTGAGCATGATCAGGATAAATGGAAGAGCGATCAGATCATTCATAGAGATTGTTTTTGTTTTTGTTTTTATTTTTGTATTCGAGTCAGGTATGCAGGATTTTAGGGTTCTCTGGAGGGGAAGAAAAGCACTCCATTGTGAAGTGCTTTGAAAAGGTCTTAGGCTGCAGATTTTGAGTCGGTCAGGCTTAGCATCTCTTTCGCATGGTTCAGTGTTGACTCGGTCATTTCTACGCCTCCCAGCATTCGGGCAACTTCTTTAATCCGACGTTCGCCTTTCAGGCCAACTATCTCGGTGGAGGTTTTGGCGTTGCGGACTTTTTTGCTGACGTGCAAGTGTTGATGTCCCTGGGATGCAACCTGAGGCTGGTGCGTTACACAAAGAACCTGGCTTCTCTCTCCGAGTTCTCTGAGCATGGAGCCTACAATTTCAGCCGTTCCACCGCCAATACCTACGTCCACTTCATCAAAGACCATGCTGGGAATATGGGAGGTTTGTGCCGTGATGACCTGGATAGCCAGGCTGATTCTGGACAGCTCACCTCCTGAGGCTACTTTGGCCAATGCTCGGGGTGGCTGGCCCGGGTTGGTGGTGACCAGAAATTCAATGTCCTCAGCGCCATTAGGCGAAAGGGTGTTACTCTCTGTTGGGGTCAGGGCAATGATGAACTGTCCATGGGGCAGGCCCAGTAAAGACAAACGTTTGGTGACCTTTTTCTCAAGTTGTCTGGCTGAAGAATGACGTTTTTTGGATAGCTTTTCGCATTTGCTCTGAAAATCTGATTTCAGTTCAGTCAGTTTTTGTTGAAATTCTTCTGCGCGTTCATCGCTGAATTGAATGCTCTCCAGTTCACTGCTGAGAGTGTTCTGCTTGACCAGCAGTTCTTCTGGCTGAACCCTGTGCTTTCTTGCCAGGTCGTAAATGGCGCTAAGGCGCTGATCCACTTCCTGCATTCTTGCCGGGTCTTCATCAAAATGATCAATGAAGTGATTGATTTCACCGACCGCTTCCTCAACCTGAATCTGGGCAGAAGATATCATCTCCACCGTATTGTTGATGGCAGGGTGGTCGATTTGCAGATCGCCCAACCGCTGCATGCAGATGGCTAGCTGCTGAAGAATATTCCCCGCTTCGTTATCGGAGCAAATATTGTTGATCTGATGGCAAACAGAAAGTGTGCTTTCAGCATGGGTCAGTTGCTTAAGCTCTTTCTCCAGCTGTTCAAGCTCTCCTTCCTGAAGCGATAACTGCTCAAGCTCCTGCAGCTGGTAGCTGAGCAGTTGAATACGTTCATCTTGCTCTTTGCGGTTGTTGGTCAGTCTATCCAGTTCATGATGAGTCTGATTGAACTGGTGGGCAATGCGGGCAACTTCGCAAGCCAGTTTTTGTGTGCCGGAAAAGTCATCCAGGAGCAGTCGATGACTGTTCTTTTTCAGCAGTGACTGACTTTCATGCTGGCCATGGATATCAATCAACAGCTCGCCTATGGCACGAAGGTCGGCAAGAGGAGACAGTGTGCCATTGATATAGGCTCGGGAGCGCCCCTCTTTCGTAATGACCCTGCGAAGAATGCATTCGTCATCGCTGGTCAGTTCTTTCTCTTCCAGCCATTCTTTTGCTGCAGCGTACTGGCTGATATCAAAAGATGCGTGGATTTCAGCTTTATCCGTGCCCTGACGAACACAGTGACTGTCGGTTCTGTCGCCCGTGGCGAGGCCAAGAGCGTCCAGCATGATTGACTTGCCAGCACCGGTCTCGCCGGTAATGACAGTCATTCCAGAATTAATGTCCAGATCCAGCTGGTCAACGATGGCAAAGTTGCTGATGGACAGTTGGGTCAGCATGATGAATACCGGCTACTGTGAGGTTACTGTTTATATATACAGTAACTCGAAGTGAGGAATTCGTAAAGTCGGAGCTAAAAAAAATCCCCTGATCTCGACCAGAGGAGAGCAGGGGATCGCAAGGATAGATTGTTCTGAATCAGGCAGTGGCTTTGGGGGCAGCTCTATCAAATAACTGATTGATGGCCAGAGCAGCTACGATGACACCCAGTGCCAGCCAGGCAGTAGAAGGCAGTATTTCATGATTCACCAGTGCGCCCAGAATGACGCCAATAAGAGGCACCAGGTAGTTGTTCATGGACGCGAATACTGGCCCGGCTTGAGCAATCAGGGCCATATAAAGGAAGTAAACAACCCCGGCACACATTACCCCCAGATACAGAACTGAAGTGGCGCTGGCGGAAGTCAGTTCCAGTGTCCATGGTGCCTGGAACAGGCTGGCTACGATCAACAGCTGAATGGATGAACAAGTCAAAACGTTGCGGGCAACGATAATGGGGTGCTCATCATTGATCTTCTTCAGCATCAGCAGGCCTGTTGCAAAGCAACCTGAGGCAATAATGATGGCCAGCGCTGCCAGCAGGCTGCTGTGTCCTGTATTGCTGGTCAGCTGTGGGTAGAACAGCAGCAGCAGGCCACAGAAGCCAATGATGACGCTGGTTATACCTGCCGGAGTAATGCGCGATCCTCTGATAACCAGCGGTGACAAAATAATGGTGAAGAAAGGAATGGTGCCCATCAGGATAGCGGTGACCGCTGTATCCAGGTATTGCTGACCCCAGGCGATCAGTACAAAAGGAATAGTGGCTTCAAGCAGGGCGATAAAATTGAAAGTGCCAAGGCGTCGGCCTTCGCTTTTTATGCCAAACAGTATCGTTAGAGTAATCAGTGTCAGGGCGCCAACAGTAGCTCGACCCGCTCCAACCCATACTGGTGGTAAATCATTGACAGCAGCTTGCTGAAAAAGGAATTGGGATCCCCAGATCAGGCCAATGGCCAGTAGGTAAAAATATTTCTTTATCATGCTGCTCAGTATAGGTATTCAAATGTGCGTGGAGTTTATGCAGGCTATTCCCGAGTGAGAAACGAAATTTATTAAACCTTATTTCGAAAACTTTGAACTAACAGCTAGGAGCTAAGGTAGAGGGTGAGATTGGGGTCAGAGGTATCTGGCTAGGTGGATATGAAATAGAAGGTGCTTGTTATGAGGACATATTCTATAAAACGTCAGCACTCAGTAGATATTTGTCGTGGGGCATCCGGGTGCTTCCTGGCAGGACTGCTGTTGTTTACCCTGCTTTTTGGTAGAGGTGTTTCGGGAGGAGCGACAGAGAGTATTTCTTACATTGAGGATTTGGTAGGGCAAGGCAGAAAAGTAGCGGTTGTTCTCATCGATATGCAAACAGGTTTCATGAGCCGGTACATGCAGTCAGAGTTTGTAGAGGTGGTTTCTGAGCAAAATAAGTTGTTAAGCCACTTTGAAGAAAATATGGGTGTTGAGGTCATCGATGTTAATTACTATGAGCATGGTCCTACGTTGTCAGAGCATTTACAGAGTCTCAAGAAAAAAGTCCTGTATAAGCTGTTTTTTAAGAGGGAAGACGGCGCGATAAGGGCCATGAGTGCAGAAGATACGCCCGGAGAGCCATCTCAATTGGATGCGTTTCTCACGTCCAGAGGCATTCAGGAGGTCTTTGTTACAGGCTGCTTTGAAGGCGCTTGTGTTTATAGGACTGTCAGAGATTTTCTTCGGAGGGGATTCAAAGTAACGATTGACCGTAAGCTGAATATTATTGGAGATGTTAAGGATTCAGCTGGCAGGTCATCTGAGGAGATGAAACCCCTGAATCAGGAGAAGTGGCAAAGTCTGAAAAAAGAGTTCGAAACCCTTACAGAAGTCCCTCCACTGATTGAAAGTTATTGTGATATCTAACGCGCCATGATGAAACCATGAGTCCTTGTGTGTGAGGCGAATGCTTTCATTTGCCAAAGAATCCAGAGTATCACCCTTGAATCCTGAAATACTGGCCATATATAAGTCTCATCAAACGATTTGCCTCCCGGTCGGAGATTCTGGAATGACAGTAGAAAACAGCAAACCTGAAGAGCAGGTAGCTAAAGAAGCAGTAGAACAGCAGTCAGATGACAGCCTGCTGAACGAAGAAGGTGGTGTTGAGCTGGACAGTGAAAGTGATCTGACCGGTGGCCTGGAGCCTCAGCTTGAGGCTCTGAATGAAGAGCTGGCCAAGGCAAAAGACCAGACCTTGCGTGTTCAGGCTGAAATGCAGAACATCAAGCGTCGTGCTGAACAAGACGTTGAAAAAGCTCACAAATTTGCTCTGGAAAAGTTTGTTGACGCCCTGATTCCCGTGGTTGATAGCCTGGAGAAAGGGATTGAAAGTGCCGAGCAGGCAGAAGGGGCTCATGAAGCCCTGGTAGAAGGTATGAACCTGACTCTGAAGCAGTTTCTGGGCGCACTGGGTCGCTTCTCGGTAGAGCAGGAAGACCCGAAGGGTCAGCCTTTTGACCCGAATTTCCACCAGGCTATGTCCATGATTCCTAATCCGGATGTAGAAACCAACACGGTTATCGACGTATTCCAGAAAGGCTATAAGTTGAATGGCCGCTTGATTCGTCCTGCCATGGTCGTGGTGTCCAAATAAGTGATTTTGCTGAGAAATATTCGAAAAAAGAATGTTTTTCCGGCCTTGAAATCAAATCGATTGATCCCATATTGATTTTAAAGGCCAAAAACAGCCGCTCACCCTCCATTGGAAAGCGGCCCTCAGCTGAAGAATTGAATCGTTAAAAACAGCCGTGAGCAATAGAAGCCATTTTTTGTCATCACTCATGATGAAAGATCTTTCACGGTAAACGTTTAAAGAATTTCGCTCTGCATACAGGGCAACGGAGAGATTGAATAATGGGTAAAATAATCGGCATTGACCTGGGTACCACTAACTCCTGTGTATCCATTCTGGATGGTGAAAAAGCCAAAGTTCTGGAAAACGCTGAAGGCGGTCGTACTACTCCTTCCATCATCGCTTTCACTGACGATGGCGAGACACTGGTAGGCCAGCCAGCCAAGCGTCAGGCCGTTACCAACCCTGACAATACCCTGTTTGCCATCAAGCGTCTGATCGGTCGTCGTTTTAAAGACGATGTGGTTCAGAAAGACATCCAGATGGTTCCCTACAAAATTGTTGAAGCCGATAATGGTGACGCCTGGGTTGAAGTCAAGGGCGACAAAAAAGCGCCTCCTCAGATTTCTGCTGAAATCCTGAAAAAAATGAAGAAGACCGCTGAGGACTATCTGGGCGAGTCTATTTCTGAAGCGGTTGTTACTGTTCCAGCTTACTTCAACGATGCTCAGCGTCAGGCGACCAAAGACGCTGGCCGTATTGCCGGTCTGGACGTAAAGCGTATCATCAACGAGCCTACTGCTGCTGCACTGGCCTATGGCATGGACAAGCGTCAGGGTGACCAGACCATCGCTGTTTACGACCTGGGTGGTGGTACTTTCGATATTTCCATTATCGAGATCGCCGATGTAGACGGCGAGCACCAGTTCGAAGTTCTGGCTACCAACGGTGACACGTTCCTGGGTGGTGAAGACTTTGACATGCGCATGATCGATTATCTGGCTGAAGAGTTCAAAAAGGACCAGGGAATTGACCTGAAAGGTGATCCTCTGGCCATGCAGCGTCTGAAAGAAGCTGCTGAAAAAGCCAAAATCGAACTGTCTTCTGCTCAACAGACTGATGTGAACCTGCCTTACATCACTGCTGATGCTACTGGTCCAAAGCACCTGAACGTTAAAGTGACTCGTTCCAAGCTGGAGTCTCTGGTGGAAGAGCTGGTTCAGCGTTCCCTGGAACCCTGTCGCATGGCTGTTAAGGATTCCGATCTGGATCTGTCCGAGATCGACGAAGTTATTCTGGTAGGCGGTCAGACCCGTATGCCAATGGTGCAGGAAAAAGTAGCTGAGTTCTTCGGCAAGGAACCACGTAAAGACGTGAACCCTGACGAAGCTGTAGCTATGGGTGCTTCTATCCAGGGTGCGGTACTGGCGGGTGACGTTAAAGACGTACTGCTGCTGGACGTAACTCCATTGACTCTGGGTATCGAAACCATGGGCGGTGTCATGACTGCTCTGATCGAAAAGAACACGACGATCCCGACCAAGAAGTCTCAGGTTTTTTCTACTGCTGATGACAACCAGAACGCTGTAACCATTCATGTTTGTCAGGGTGAGCGTAAGCAGGCGACTGCTAACAAATCTCTGGGTCGTTTCGATCTGTCCGACATTCCACCGGCTCCACGTGGCATGCCGCAGATTGAAGTCAGCTTCGATCTGGACGCTAACGGTATCCTGAACGTTTCTGCCAAAGACAAGGCAACGGGCAAAGAACAGTCCATCGTGATCAAAGCTTCTTCTGGTCTGTCTGACGATGAAATCGATCAAATGGTTCAGGACGCAGAAGCTAATGCGGCTGAAGACAAGAAGTTTGAAGAGCTGGCAGCTGCTCGTAACACTGGCGATGGCCTGGTGCATGCAACTCGCAAAACTCTGGAAGAAGCCGGTGATAAGGCGACTGAAGAAGAGAAGACTGCGATCAACGAAGCTTTGACTGCTCTGGAAGAAGCTCTGAAAGGTGACGACAAGGATCTGATCGAAGAGAAGTCCAAAGCGCTGTCTGAAGCTTCTTCCGGTCTGGTTCAGAAGATGTACGCTGAAGCTCAGCAGCCTGGTGCTGAAGGTGCTCAGGAAGCTGAATCTTCTTCCACTGCAGACGACGCAGTAGACGCTGAGTTTGAAGAAGTGAAAGAAGAGAAAAAATAAACCCATTCCGCGCTGCGGTATGAGTTGATATAGCAGCGCGGGAGCTTTCTCCCGCGCTGTTGTGTTTGAGAGGTTGTTTGAAGAGTGGCTTCTGAGAGACTGTCTGAAAGACTACGAGGTTTTCCAAATAGTTTCTTTTGTGAAAAGCATTTTGCGAGGTTCGTTTTAAGCCGATGATATTCGCAAAATACGTTTCATTCGTTATGGGCATTTGTATTAATAAATCGGGATCAATCCCGATGTGGAGTCTGTATGGCTTACGCTTTCGAGCATAAAATTCAGTAGAGCGAGGCAGTTTTATCGTTGGATTTGTGCGAATAGTTGACCTATTCAAGCGAATTCAACGGAAAAATTGGCCGCTCTTTCTGGATTTTAGGCCGAAATTGTCTTGAGCCATGCAGACTCCTACGAAAGCGATTTGGATTATTTCGGTCAGGTGATCTGACGGAGCCTGACCACAGGGTGTTATTGATGGCAAAACGTGATTTTTATGAAGTACTAGGCGTAGAAAAAGGGGCCTCTGATAAAGAGATCAAGAAGGCCTATCGCCGTATGGCTATGAAGTATCACCCTGACCGTAACCCTGATGATAAGGACGCGGAAGAGAATTTCAAAGAGGTGAACGAAGCCTTTGAAATTCTTTCTGATGACCAGAAGCGTGCCGCCTTTGACCAATATGGTCATGCGGGTGTTGATCCCAATATGGGAGGCATGGGAGGTGCAGGAGGATTTGGCGGTGCCGGTGCCGGTGGCTTCGGTGATATCTTTGGTGACGTGTTTGGTGACATCTTTGGTGGTGGTGGCCACGGTCACTCCCGCAGTTCTGTTCAGCGTGGTGCTGACTTGCGCTATCAGCTAGAGCTGAGCCTGGAAGAAGCGGTTAAAGGCACTACCAAAAAAATCAAGATTCCTTCCCTGGTGGGTTGTAAGTCCTGTGACGGTTCCGGTGCCAAGAAAGGTACCTCTCCTGTGACTTGTACAACCTGTGGCGGTATGGGGCAGGTGCGTATGCAGCAGGGCTTCTTCTCTGTTCAGCAGACCTGTCCTGACTGTCATGGTACGGGCAAGATGATTAAAGACCCTTGTCGTGAGTGCCATGGTGAAGGTCGTGTTCAGGAATATAAAACACTGTCAGTGAAGATTCCTTCAGGCGTAGATACGGGAGATCGTATTCGTCTGGCGGGTGAGGGCGAAGCTGGGTTTAATGGTGGTCCGGCAGGTGATCTGTACGTTCAGGTCAGTGTCGCTGATCATCCGATCTTTCAGCGTGATGGTAAGCATCTGTACTGTGAAGTACCCATTACTTTTGTGGATGCTGCGCTGGGTGGTGAGCTTGAAGTGCCGACTCTGGATGGTCGTGTAAAGCTGAAGATTCCAAGAGAGACTCAAACCGGCAAACTGTTCCGTCTGCGCGATAAAGGTGTCACTCCTGTGCGAGGTGGCGGTCGCGGAGATCTGATGTGTCGTGTAGTTGTGGAAACTCCGGTTCATCTGACAGAGCGTCAGAGAGAACTGATGGCGGAGTTGAAGGAAACTTTTTTAGCTGAAGGTGAAGATCGTCAGTCACCGAAAAAAACCTCGTTCTTTGAGGGTGTGAAGAAGTTCTTCGACGACATGGCCTCCTGATTCCTCTCTGCTTTTCTAAAGCCTGTAGCGATGACTTGTTGCTACAGGCTGCTTCCCTTTTCTTCTAAACGTATGGCTCCAGCGCCAAACCTCAACTATCTTGTAGAAGCTTTTTGAAGGTGCTTCCATAACTTGTATGTGGAAGTGGTTTCACTGTTTTCTGTTGAAATTCCACTGATGCAAGAAAGTTAGTTTTCATTGTGATGATGAAATGCTAATTGCGGTAAAGCGAATGAAGCACCCTTCGGTTTTAACCTCAGAGCCCGGTCTGTATGCAGGTATTGCTGCATCGGTCTTCTTTTATTCATTGTGTACTCGGTATCTGACAACAGGTTCTTCTGCCTGGGTCAGTCTGGGGCTGTTTATTCTGCTGTTTTTGGCCATGCTCTGGTCTTCCTTCGGGGTGGTTCGTCATGCTGACGGGCTGGCTGTGCAGTTGGGTGAGCCTTATGGCACTTTGATTCTGACTCTCTCCGTCATCAGTATTGAAGTGATTATGATTTCTGCAGTGATGTTAACAGGCAGTCATAATCCGACGCTGGGACGTGATGTTATGTTCTCGGTTCTGATGATTGTGCTGAATGGGTTGGTGGGGTTGTCTCTGTTGCTTGGGGGGATGCGGCATGTTGAGCAGACCTTTAATTTGCAAGGCGCTAACTCGTTTCTTGGCATACTGATTCCTTTGGCGGTGTTGGGTTTGATTTTGCCTAACTTCACTGAGTCAACCCGGGCGGGAACCTTCTCTATTGAGCAGGTGGTCTTTCTGGTTGTGATGAATGTGGTGCTTTACGTAGCCTTTCTGGGTATGCAGACCATGCGTCATCGCAACTATTTTATCGGTGAAAATGATGAGCCTGATCATGGGGGTGAGGGGCGGTTGTCGGTTTCAACTCATACTCTGCTTTTAGTCTTCTACATGATTCCCATTGTGCTTTTGTCCAAGAAGCTGGCTGTTATTGTGGATTATGGTGTTTCTGAACTGGGTGCTCCGGGAGATCTGGGTGGAATGATCGTGGCGATTCTGGTGCTCTCTCCAGAAGGTATGGCGGCTATCAAGGCGGCTCAGGTCAATAATCTACAACGTTCGATTAATATATGTCTTGGGTCTGCGCTGGCAACGATAGGAATGACTATTCCTGCGGTGTTGCTGATTGGGATTATGACATCCAATACCATTGTATTGGGCTTGAATAATGTTGAAGCGCTTTTGCTGATGCTCACATTGCTGGTTTCCATGGTCAATTTCTCCTCAGGAAAAAGTAACCTTTTTCAGGGGGTGACTCATCTGACGCTTTTCTTCTGCTTTATTATTCTGATTTTTGATTGAGAGAAACGCAGGTGAAACTTTCTCTTCAATGATTCATTTGTGAACTACTTTTTAAGTCATAAATTAATAAATCTAATGAGACATTTATGGCAGTTCGCATCTTGTCTGCGTTGGGCTCAATTCTTTTCTTGACCGGATTTATCGGTTGAGCGTAAAACCCCGTACTTTGAGTGCGGGGATGTAAGCTCGTCGGCGATAGCCGACTAATGCGGTGTTCTCTGCTGCTGAACGTACTGTTTGATGACTTCTTTTGATGACTTCTATAGGAGCGCCACCGCAGCTTGCAGCAAAATAACTTG
>NZ_JBPCXO010000411.1:0-4841 GCF_051008435.1 Endozoicomonas sp.
CGGTTTGAGACAGTTTTTATGATTATTTGAGGCGAATAGCGAGCTATTCAACGAAAAGAATCATAAAAAATGGCCAAATCAGGCTTTTTCGCAGTAGGTCAGTGGTAAGTCCGACAGGCTCCTAGCCATGGCTCATATGAAACTCAGAGCTCGATGTTTTCCATGATCTGGTTATAAAACTCGGACTCTTGTTGTTGTGGTTTTTTGCTGTCGTTGTCACTGTTGTAACCAGAGTCAGGTGTTTTTTTGCCACTGCCCTGTTTCGTGTCTGTTTCTGCACTAGACCGTTTGCTGAAATAGTCCTGGAGCATCTCGACATTAGCTTCTGGTATAAAGAGTCTTCCATCACTCTTACAGAACTGTAAACAGGCCTTGATGGCGTCTACCGGTATGGCATCAAGAAACTGGGTGAATATCGGAGTTTGAAGGGTATAGGCTGAATTGCTTTTGACCATCATGGTCACAAGCTCAGGAAGGGCTCTGGCGTCCACAGATGGTTGACTCCACCGCTGGGTAATGGCTGAGGCATGAAAGCTTTTATTAGGCTGGAACCTTGCCATTTCTGTAAATTGCCTTACATCAGCGTATGCCTGGCTTCGAGTATTCAATCGGGTCTTTCTCTCCGTCATGTAGTCTTGCAGAATCTCGATTTTCTTTTTTGTCAGAATGTTACTGTCATAGTAATCATGATAATTCACCAACTGCAGGATGGCGCCATCAGGCATGGCATCAAGCATCATGAAAAACAGCGCATGGGTCATTTCATCCTCTGAAGTGGCTTGAATCATACGGATAAGTGACTGAGAGCAGGCAGATGCTTCCTGATTGATCTGCCTTCTGATGATGGGGGTGGCATCATAGGGGCAATTCGGATATTGACTGTTCAGAGCCAGAAAGCGGGTAACTTCAGGTGGCAGAGACCAGCGACCTGAGTCTTCAATACTTTCTGAGTATGATGGGCCAGAGTATGATGAACTGAGAGATGATAGTGATGGAGACGTAGCTATTCCTTGCATAATAAACTCCTTAAAATTCGTCCTTGATCTTAAGTTAGAGCGCTGGTTAGGCTAAAAGTTCAACGGACTCCCGATTTTTACAGGCAAATCAATGGCGCAATGCTCAATGGAACTATGCTCAATGGAACTATGCTCAATGGAACTATGTTCAATCTCACATCCCAGTCCTAATTTTGATGCCCGGGACATTCCGGTAGAGTTCCTTATCTTGCATTACACCGCTGTGGACCTACAGGGTACCCTGGACATTCTTTCCAGCACTGAATGTGGCGTTTCAGCTCATTTGGTGATCGATTTGGATGGAACCGTTTATGAGTTGGTTCCTTGCTTGAATGGCGTGGCTCACAGAGCATGGCATGCAGGGGTTAGCCGCTGGCAGGGAAAAGAAGCGTTCAACGATTTCGCCTTAGGGATAGAACTGGTTAATTACAACGGGAATATCTTCCCTTTTACCGATGAGCAATACAAAGCACTCAGAGAAGTGATTCAGCAACTGCAGAAGCATTATCCTAATCTGAATGACCCGGAACGAATTCTTGGCCACGAACAAATAGCCGGTTTCAGGGGAAAGGCTGACCCGGGTTGCTGCTTTGATTGGGGCCGTCTTTTCACAGAAAATTATTCTGATCTTCCTCAGCCTGTTCGTGAGCCGGTTTGCCCGAAGGAGCTTCAGGCTTCTCTTGAAAAGTTACAGCCATTCGAGCCTGCTGATAGAGAGCAGCGTGCACTCTTTTGGCAAAGGGTCAGCGAGTTAACAGAAACGTCCGTCAGGTTGATTCAGCAGGTAACCAGTCCTCGTTCATGACCTGGTCGAAGGTCCATGGGCATTCTAATGGGAATGAATCTTCTTCAATCCGTGTTTCAATACTGGCCAGTTTGACTGCTTGTCGATAGTTTTCTTCATAAAGCTCCATGATTTTTCCACTCAGGCTTGGGTGCTTTTCAATAACTTCCCAAGCCTGTTGTCTGTGAACACGGATACTCGTCTCCCAGCTATGTCCGTATTGTCTTTTAGAGGGTTGGTATTGCCACTTGAGTAAATGCATCAGTAATAAAGTAACGTGACTTTCGAGTTTGTGGAGATGCCTTTTACCCATGCAGTCTACTTCTTCTATAAGGTTGTCAAGATCCAGTCCATTAAGTTGACCGTTCTCAAGCAAATCCGCCTGATGATTTAGCCAGGCATAGAAATCCTTATCGTAATCAGCCATGGTCAGAGGGCCTTTTTAAGGGGCGGAGATGAGGGAAGCTCTTCCCTCTCAGCCAGTGCACGTTGTATTTCCTGGCGAAACCAGGGTTGTTGTCTGAGTCCGCCACTCTCCTGAGCTGCGTTTTCAGGCCAGAGCTCTGGCCAAAAGTTATTGTTCAGTACGTCTTCGACCGACCAGAGTCCTGTATGGAAGTCGGTAAACCAATAGGCTGTTCGAATAGCTGCTTCATAAACAGCTTCTTCATAAGCCGCAGTGAATAGTTTTGGTATACAGTTTTTCAGTGAAGGTTCTTCATTCAATAGTTTTTTGATGTTTTCACGATGGGTGTCAATTCGACACTTCTGGGGATAGCTTCGGAAATCGTACTCATACTGCCAAACCAGTAAATCGGTTAATAGTACGGCAAATCGCTTTTGCAGTTCCTGTTCATAGCCCTGGGCAAGCTTGCGTAACTCTGCGGCCAATAGGTCTTTGTCGATGCTGTTCAGATGGCCTGCTTTCAACAGCTCTGTTTGCCGTGTGGCCCAGCGGTAGTAATCTGTGTGATATAAATTGTCCATGGTTAACCCTCCATCGTGCTTTTACTTTAGTTGGAAAGGGGAGGTGGGGCAAAGGGAGTTGAGCCTGATCCGGTTCTGGAGTGCTGTGGCAGGAGTCTCAGTGATTTGGTAAGCGCGGCTATGATAAATGGGAACCTATATCTGATCGCTTCGCAGAATTATGGTATGCATTCCCACGAGCAATTAAGTTGACCGTTCTCAAGCAAGTTCGCCTAATTACGTAGCAGGCATAGAAATTCTTATCGTAGTCAGCCGATGGAAAGGGGGCGAGGCAAAGTATGTTTCAGGCTGAGCGGTTTGGCGGTTTCCTGTTCAAGCTTACAGCCTCAATAAAAACTCATCGGGAGTGAAAACAGGCATTTCGGCTTTGGTAAAATCTTTGGCATTACGAGTGATAATCGCTTCTGCACCAGCCTGAATGGCGGAGGCATGAAGGACTCCGTCTTCGTAATCATTAAACGAGCTGGTTAAAGCAAACATGAGTACCTGTTGATTGACGGGAGCGATCTGATATATCTGCAATAGTTTATTGATGGCTTCGTGGCCCTGTTTTTTGCCGATCGACTTGCATGCAAGGTAATGTATAGTCGTAATCGTTGTTGCGCAAAGCAGCCCGTTAAGTGCCCTGCGCTCTACCCTGCCCATAATTTCTGAAGAGCTGGCTGCAAAAGGGGAGCGTTCCAGAAGCACGTCCAGGATGATATTAGTATCGACCAGAATGTTCACAGATATTTATCCTCAAGATATTCTTTGTAATCCTCTTCTGTCGACACCACGGAACCCGCCATGGCTCCCTTGAGGCTTTGTGTGAGGGGGGGCAGTTTTTCGGTGGTATCCGATTCATCAATGAGTGCATTAAAATAATCAGCGACCAATTGCGACAGGGACTTTCCGTGATTGGCGGCATATTCTTTAGCATACTCAACAAGCTCAGCTTCCATTCGAAGGGTAAGTTTGTGCATGATGGCTCCTTGGCGTACTATTTTTATAAAGTATACGTCGATTCGGGGTTCTGACAAATGGATTGAGCCTTACCTGTTCTGAGGAGCGTATTTTTTGTCGAACTGGCGGCTCTGTAAAAACGCTTCCTGCTGTTGAGCTCAGCGGTAGTAGTCTGAGTGGTGATAGAGTGTCTATGGTTATCCTTCCATCGTGCTTTACCTTGGATGGAAAGAGGAGGTAGGGGCAAAGAGAGTTGAGCCTGATCAGGTTCTGGAGTGCTGTGGCAGGAGTCGATGATGTGGCAAGCGCAGCTATGATCAATGGGAACCTATATTCGATTGCTTCGCAGGATTATAGTATGCATTTCCGCGATGGATCGTGGGGACGAGAAAATTACGGGGTAGTTGATTTTTATAACTGCTCAATAAGTGTAGGCAAAATAGCATTTTTTCAGATAGCCCTCCTTGAATTTACTGGGTTATAGCTGACTGACCTGCAAAATCGCCTACGTATTTTGAGCAGTTACTGGTTTTTCTTGTATATTCTTATCTCTATATTTGATTTTGCGAAAGCCAAGTGATACTCATTAGAATTAAATAAAATATCGCTAAAAATACAAAACCAATGTTTATATTTAGATTTTCACCTTCTTCTAATTTGAAACTCTTTTTTCCACGAACTGTGAACTGTAAAATAAAAAATAATGGAGTACAAAAAATAAAAAATAAAAAAGACTTCAACGCCATGTACAGATAATTAGCATTACTGTCGTTTAATTCTGTTCTTGGGAATAAGACCTCTATTATCAATTGAGCGATTCCATTCATATTGAAAGCAACAAGGATGTTGTTGATAATTGCAAACAACATGACCATCAATGCCGATACTGAGAGGGAAATCATAAAATTACTTGCAATAATGTTGCTGGATTTTTCAGGGGTTGAATTTTTCCCTGCAATACCAATATAAAAGACCGACAGAAAGAAAAATGCGGTAGTTAAATAATTGACAATAAATAAAGGTATCCCTAAGTCTAAGACAGAATTTAGCTCAAATGAATCTGGAGATAACGATAAGCCTAAATACGTTGATAGTAAATCACCAGATGAGAG
>NZ_JBPCXO010000412.1:0-19004 GCF_051008435.1 Endozoicomonas sp.
CGGTTTGAGACAGTTTTTATGATTATTTGAGGCGAATAGCGAGCTATTCAACGAAAAGAATCATAGAAAATGGCCAAATCCGGCTTTTTCGCAGTAGGTCAGTGGTAAGTCCGACAGGCTCCTAGGAGTCACGCCATAAATAAACCGCTTTTGACCAGGGGCAGAAATAGTTACGCTTGAGCAGCACCTTGCCATTGATATCAGTCACAGCAACCACAAATTCAACGTTTTCCTCACCGGATTTTGAAGTGAAGTTGTTGTACAAACGCCTCAATAACGGACTCCCATCCTTTTCTTCCAGCATTAACTCCGTAGCATGGGATGCCTTTATTTCCCCTTTGCGATTATTAATCCCGTAATGCTCTTTGAAAGTGACACTGAAAGACCATTTTTCATAACGTGTCGACCCTATGCGTTTCATGACCTGACAATGCTCAAGATTAACAAAGCCACTGGGCAGATCATTCACTGCCAGAGCTGCTGCCAGCTTTTCATGATTGGTAATTTGTTCTTTTGCCGATAGGGAAAACGATGCACTAGCCAATACCATAGAAAAAACCATCGTTCCGACCATTCCGCCAGACGACCTGTTCAGCCAGAAGCCACTGAAATAGCTTCTCGTCTCCCCCGGGGTTGACCAATTAATCACGGTGTACGTGTCCCAATTTTGTATTCAGAACTCACAGGATAGAGCAAGATGAGGGGTTCATAGTGGAAAGCCCACAAACAGTCCGGGAAGACTATCGCCCTGAAGGTCGGTTTATGGCTATAATCCCCGATCCATTGATAAGAATCAGAGCGCTTTCTATCTCTGAAAGCCGTGACATAGACAGTGAGTTAAATCAACTCCTGGGGGATAACAGTTTGAAACCGGTCAAAGTAGGAATATGTGGCCTGGGTACCGTAGGCAGCGGTACGTTTAATGTCCTGACTCGCAATGCCAGCAGCATTGCCGCACGAACTGGCAGACCCATTATTGTAGAGCAGATTGGTGCCCGCAGGGACAATCCAGCCTCTGATACCTCGACCACACAAATCACCCGTGACATTTTCGATGTTGCCCGCAATCCGGAAATCGATATTCTGGTAGAAACCATTGGTGGGTACGATGTTGCGAAGGAATTGATCCTCACAGCGATTGAGCACGGCAAACATATTGTCACCGCCAACAAGGCTCTGATTGCTGAACACGGCAATGAGATTTTCCAGGCGGCTCGAGAAAAAAATGTTGTGGTTGCCTATGAAGCAGCAGTGGCTGGCGGTATCCCTGTTATCAAATGCCTCAGGGAAGGTCTGTCTGGCAACCAGGTTAACTGGTTGGCGGGCATCATCAATGGTACCGGTAATTTTATTTTGACCGAAATGGGCGACAAGAACCGTCCATTTGAAGAGGTACTTTCTGAAGCACAGGCTCTGGGTTATGCAGAAGCAGACCCCACCTTCGACGTAGAAGGCATCGATGCCTGCCATAAGCTCACCATTCTGGCTTCCATTGCCTTTGGCATTCCCCTGAATTTTGAACGCGCCTATACAGAAGGTATTAGTCGTGTAACTCCTGCAGACATTCAGTATGCTCAAGAGTTGGGCTACCGCATTAAACATCTGGGTATTGCCAGACAGGCTGACGAAGGGGTTGAGCTCAGAGTTCACCCGACTCTGATTCCTACTTCCCGTCCGCTGGCCAATATCAACGGAGTGCTGAATTCTGTTGTGATCAATGCCGATGCCGTCGGTGAAACCATGATGGTAGGACCGGGTGCCGGAGCCGAACCAACAGCCTCTTCCGTTGTTGCCGACATTATGGATATTGCCCGGGTACTGGAAGCGCCTGAATCAGCCCCTAACCCGCTGGGCTTTGCTGAAGATTCTTTGAAAAGCACTCCGGTACTCTCCATCAGTGAAACACTGAGCCCCAACTACCTGCGCATCCATGCAGACGACCATCCCGGTGTAATGAATGCCATTACCCAGATTCTCAGTAATCACGGCATTAACATCGATGCGATTACCCAGAAAGCCATTCGTGAGAGCGATGGCTATGCAGATATTGTCATCCTGACCCAGACCATTAAAGAGTCGATTCTGGACAATGCCATCGTTGAAATTGAAGGCTTAATCGATATTCAGGCTCCTATTACACGCATTCGCGTAGAAACCATGGCCTGAGATCTGTCGAATAATAGACAGATTCAAACTGAATTCCAGAGAGCATAAGCCCACAGTGCTTATGCAAAAGGAGTGACGTTCAGAGACTCACTCTTGAAGGTAAAAACAGCGATGTGCTGCCAGGAGCCTGACCGAGAATAGTGCCCGTAGCGAGGATCGTAGAAAATTGAGGACGAAACATCGGTTTTGAGAGGCGAATAGCGAGCTATTCAACGAACAAAAGCGATGTTTCAGACCCATTTTCTACGACCGCAGTAGGGCAGACTATTCTCGGCCAGACTCCCAGGCAGCCATGAGCTGACAAACAATAGATGGAATAAGCTGTGAAATACATCAGTACCCGGGGACAGGGCGGAGAAAAAAGCTTTCAGGAAGTCCTTTTGGCTGGACTGGCAGAAGACGGCGGCTTGTATGTCCCAGCCGAACTGCCTCAGTTTGATCAGGAAAAAATCCGCTCATTGAGAGGCCTGCCCTACAATGAGCTGGCTTTTGAAGTCATCAAACCTTTTGTGGCGGGAGAAATCCCTGACGCCAAACTGAAGGAAATGATTGATGACAGCTATGCAACGTTTGCCCATGAGGCCGTTGCCCCCCTGACACAACTGAAAAGCCATCAGTGGGTAATGGAACTGTTCCATGGCCCTACTCTGGCTTTCAAGGATTTTGCTCTGCAATTGCTGGGCAGATTACTGGATTACGTTCTTACTGAAAGAGGTGAGCGAGCCGTTGTTCTGGGCGCTACATCCGGTGACACAGGCTCTGCTGCCATTGAAGGCTGCCGACACAGTGAAGCCCTGGATATTTTCATCCTGCACCCTTACCAGAGAGTCTCTGAAGTTCAGAGACGACAGATGACTACGGTTCTGGACAGCAATGTTAACAACATCGCGGTTCAGGGGAATTTTGATGACTGCCAGGCCATGGTCAAACAGTGCTTTGCCGATCAGTCTTTCCTGCCAGACAATACCAGCCTGGTCGCTGTAAACTCCATCAACTGGGCCCGCATCATGGCTCAGGTCGTTTACTACTTCCATGCTGCACTGGAGCTCGGTGGTCCGGACAGAGCAATCTCATTCTCAGTACCGACCGGCAACTTCGGTGATATCTTTGCTGGCTACATTGCCCGTGGTATGGGTCTGCCCATCGACAAGCTGATCGTTGCCACCAACCGCAACGACATTCTGCATCGCTTCTTTAAGAACAACGACTACAGCAAACAGGGCCTTGAACACACGCTGTCACCCAGCATGGATATCATGGTCTCCAGCAACTTTGAGCGCCTTCTGTTTGATCTCCATAACCGTGATGGCAAAGCCCTTGCTAAAGTGATGGCCGAGTTCGAAGAGTCTGGAAAACTGTCTGTCTCTGAACAGAGCTGGCAAAACATCCGCGAACTGTTTGACAGCAGTCGTACTGATGACCAGAGCACCTGCGATTCGATCAAAGCCCTGTTCGATCGCACCGAATACCTGGCCGACCCTCACACCATTATCGGTATCCGGGCATTGGAAGAAGTACAAACGGACAGCAATACGCCCAATGTCGTGCTGGCCACAGCCCATCCTGTGAAGTTCCCTGAAGCGATTGAAAAAGCCGGTCTTCAGACTCCAGAACTCCCTCATCACATGAAAGACCTTCTGAGTCGTGAAGAGCAATATGATGTCGTGGATAATGAACTGAACGCAGTGAAAGGCTTTATTCAGAATCGTCTGGCTAGCCCGAAAAATGCATAAAACCGCTTTAACCCGAGTAACGGCTGCGAAAAGATAGTAGAACGAGAAGCTCGACATTCATGAAATGTCCGAGCTGATCGCACGCCCTTGCTGACAGCAGAATCCAGGTTTTGATTTTACTGTCAGCAAGGGATTTTAAGTCCAACCACATGATCATCACTGTGCTCTGACCCTCTCTGTGATACAGTATTTCGATACTTACCAACACAGACAAATCAGTACACTTCATGCCACTTCAGATCATTCGACGCACCAGCAACCCCCACCAGTTAACTGATGGCATTGATCCGCTTCTATCTCGCATATACAGCGCCCGGGGCATCAGTGACCCTTCAGAGATTAACCGCCAGCTGAAAGGTCTTCAAAACTATAAAAGTCTCAAGGATATTGAAAAAGCGGCCAACCTTCTGGCTGATGCTATCTGCAATCAACAGCGTATTTTAATTGTCGGGGATTTTGACTGTGATGGTGCCACCAGCAGCGCCCTGGGTGTGCTTGCCTTGCGGCAGATGGGAGGGATTGCTGATTACCTGGTTCCTAACCGGTTCGAATACGGTTACGGCCTGACCCCTGAAATTGTTCAGGCCGCCAGAGAATTTCAACCTGAAGTGCTGGTCACCGTTGATAACGGCATCTCCAGCATAGAAGGTGTGGCAGCTGCCAAATCTCAGGGCTGGAAAGTTGTGGTCACTGACCACCACCTGGCGGGCGAAGAGATTCCTGAAGCCGATGCCATCGTCAATCCCAATCAGCCTGACTGCCCTTTCACTGGCAAAAACACAGCCGGTGTTGGCATTATTTTTTATGTTATGTGTGCATTGAGGACGGAACTTCGTCAACGGGGCTGGTTTGAAGGAAAAAATGAATTCAATCCTTTTCAGCTACTGGATCTGGTTGCTCTGGGCACAATTGCTGACGTAGTGAGCCTGGACGCCAATAACCGCATACTGGCTTACCAGGGACTGGCCAGAATACGGGCAGGTCATTGCCGTCCGGGTATCCAGGCGTTGATTGAAATTTCAGGCCGACAACAGTCTCGCCTGGCTTCTTCTGACCTGGGTTTTGCCTTGGGGCCTCGTCTGAATGCAGCAGGACGTCTGGATGACATGTCGACCGGTATCGAATTATTGTTGACTGAGCGCATTGAGACCGCTCGAGAGCTGGCTGCTGAGCTGGATGGACTCAACCGGGACAGAAAAGAGATTGAAGCAGGCATGCAAGTAGAGGCTATGCGTCACCTGTCCAGTTTGGAACTCGACAAGCATTCAGATCTGCCCTGGGGAGTCAGTCTTTTCCAGGAAGGCTGGCACCAGGGGGTCGTGGGTATTCTGGCCTCAAGGGTCAAGGAGAAGCTGCATCGTCCCGTGATCGCTTTTGCAGAGGCAGATAATGGAGAAATAAAAGGCTCAGCAAGGTCCATTAAAGACCTGCATATGCGTGATGCTCTGGACAGTGTTGCCCGGGAGAACCCCGGACTGATCATCAAATTCGGCGGCCATGCCATGGCAGCGGGTCTGAGTCTCTACAAAAAAGATTTTGAGACCTTTTCCAGGGCTTTTGATCAAATTGTTAAGCAAGAGCTCTCTGCTGAGCACCTGGAAGCAGAAATCCATACAGACGGTGAACTGGGTGCCTCAGAACTCACTATGGATACAGCGCAACTGCTCAGGGACGCAGGCCCCTGGGGTCAAAACTTCCCGGAACCCTCTTTTGATGGTCATTTTCAGATCATCCAGCAAAGACTGGTCGGTCAGAAGCATCTGAAGATGGTTCTTAAGGTACCCTCTTCGGAATACTACGTGGACGCAATCGCCTTCAACATCGACCCGCTACAATGGCCAAACCAGAACATCAACACGGTTAACGTTGTTTACAAACTGGATATTAACGAATTTCGAGGTCAGCAGAGTCTGCAGTTGATTGTTGATCATCTTGAATCAGCCTGAGTTCTCTTTCCCGGAAGCAGTCAGGCTAAAACTTTCGAGCAGACTCTCTATTGAAGAGCCAGTAGAGTGAGTCAACAGCCTTGAGGGTTCTAGCCCGGATATTTCATAAACATGCTCCCGTTCTCACTTGCCCTTTGCCGCTCTAAGGGAGTTTTGCTCAGTCGACCGTACTCCCCGGTACGGCACTCCTTCGCAAAATCCCTTGGTGCGACAAATGCCTGCGCGAGATTCGGGGCAGTTTATGAAATATCCGGGCTAGGAGCCTGACCGAATAGCTGACAGGATTGTTCTTTGTCGATTTCTAAACTATTTTAGAGGCTTCATAACTCTAGCCAAACGATACAAGAAGAATGACTGAGCCCCGTGTTTCCGGTATTGCCGCCCCCCTGATTGTTTTAATTATTTCCTTGGGTTTATTAATCCCCGGGATTACCCAGCCCTTGATGACCCTTCAGGCTGATATGAACCGCCAGGCTCTGGTCAAGGAAGGCCAGAAGATTATGGAACAGCAGTCCATGCACCCTGCCCTGCTCTCCATGGCCACCCAGTTTCTCTCTAACCTGAAAGTGGAGGGTCAGAGCCGGGTTTACGACAAAACCCGTAGTATTCTGGGTACAGCCAGTGATTTATGGGCATTTGGCTATCAGTTCGTCGCTATCCTGATCCTTACCTTCAGCGTGCTGATTCCCGGAATCAAAAGCTTGTTACTACTGGCTTCGTGTCATCCCACCTCTCGAAAAACGGCCCTTAAGGTAAACGCCGTTCTTGGCAAGTGGTCTATGGCTGATGTGTTTGCCATGGGCGTGCTTATTGCCATGCTGGCTGCCAATGGAGCGTCTTCACAAAGCGCTCTGCTGAACTTTCAGGCAGAGCTGCATGCAGGATTTTACTGGTTTGTTGCCTACTGTCTGGTTTCAGGACTGGCTGGTCAGTGGATGTTAAAAGAGCGGTTATAACAACCGCTCAATCTTCCATCTCGCTCACCTGAAGCTCCAGAGCATCGATCGAAATTTTAATTTCTGCCAGACAGATGATCAGGGATATCAATAAGGCCAAAAGACTGATAGCAAAAAGAATAAAGCCCAGTTGATATTTACCCATATGCAGGAGAAACATGACCAGGACACAGCAGATAAAGCTGACGATACCTGCTCCCTGCATATGCTTGATCAATATCATTCGTCGTCGCAGATTTTCCATCTGCCCCTTGATATGAAGATTATCCGGATCTTTCTTGAATTCCCCATGCAGGTTTCTGATCAAAGAAGCCAGAGCCAGAAACTTGTTGGTATAAGAAAGAAATAAAAGTGAAATTGCCGGAAACAGCAGGGCGGGAGTTGTTAGATTCAGCTCCATGAGACCTTATCTGAAATTAAGTGTGAGGGAGTTCCCATATTATAACCTTCCAGCCCGGCGTTCAAAGAGTTCCAACTGCTTCATTTGCCCGGAGGTTCTCAGGTCAAGTAGCCTCACACCTACACCCAGAAGCCGTGCAGGCTTATTACCCCTCTGCCAGGCTCTAATCAGCAGCTCTCTGAAATGAGCTTCAGGAGGCTGGTCGTCGCGCTCTATCATTTCCTCAAGCGTGGTCTGAGTAAAGTCATTAAATTTCACTTTAACAAAACGCTTGGTAACCGAATATTCATTCCTGATTTTCTTAAAGCGCTGAGCCAAATCCTCAAGCAAAGGCTTAACCTGGGTGAGTATTGCCTGTTCATCCGGTAAGTCTTCATCATAGGTATGTTCAACCGATAACGACTTCCGTCTTCTATCCAGCTCCAGGGGCCGATCATCCACCCCTCTGGACAGCTCCCAGAGTCTCTCGCCAAAGCTACCGAACCAGCGAGACAATTCCACCGGTGAATATTGGCGCAACATACCGCAGGTGATAATTCCCTTATGATGAAGTTTCTCTGCCGTGACTTTTCCTACGCCATGAATCTTCTCAACGGGTAATTCAAAAACAAAATCCTGCACCTGATCCGGCGTTATCACACAGAGTCCGTTAGGCTTGTTCCAGTCCGATGCCACTTTGGCGAGAAACTTATTCGGTGCCACACCCACGGAAACAGTGATACCCACTTCTTCCCTGACCGATGCCATAATCTCCCGGGCCATTAATGTCCCACTGCCTCGACAGTGTTTGGACTGGGAAACATCCAGATAGGCCTCATCCAGCGATAATGGCTCAATCATTTCGGTATAACGATGAAAAATGGCATGCATCTGCCTTGAAGCTTCTTTATAGACATCAAATCGGGCGGGCAAAATAATCAACTCCGGGCACTGCCTGACTGCCTGAAAAGAAGCCATGGCAGAATGCACTCCAGACTTTCGGGCAGCATAACTGCAGGTAGCGATCACCCCTCGGCGCTCAGCCTTCCCCCCCACAGCAAATGCCTTGCCTTTTAGAGTAGGGTCATCCCTTTCCTCTACAGAGCAGTAGAAGGCATCGGCATCAACATGGAGAATTTTTCTCTGAACGGATGAGCTCTCTTCTGGCATAACAGGATCAGGAAAGTTTAAGGGTGAAACTGAAGTCTAACGACAGGAGAAAAATGAGACAACAGCTTTCACTGTTTTTTTATACAGTGTATAGAGGAGAAGGTGAAACCCCTCCTCTATACGATCCGTTATTTCACCTTGTAGGCACTGTAACAAACTGCATTACTGGCCCAGTCTACCCGGGGTATATCTTCAAACGTTTCATAATGAACCTGATACCCCCCACCTTCTTTCTTTTCTGCTGGAGGAGTTTGCGGCATGTTATAGAGCGGAGGCAGCTCAGCCACTTTGTACCAGGCTGCATCAGGTTGGGTATGCCAGCCACAGCCTGCTCCCTCGGGTAATTTATGGGCCATAACCAGAAGGTTGGGATCATCTCTCCACGGAAGAGTCATGACATGGCCATGAGTCACCTGAAAATAATCGTGGTTAAAGTTGATCACTTTGTTCTTTTTTAATCGGCTGGTTACCCGATCTTTAATGTTGTAGGCATTGCCCTTAATGTCATCAAAATTAATGGTAATATTATGCAGGCGATAAAAACCGGCAGCCTGATCACCCAGCATTTTACTGTAGGCGTCAGGATGCATGGTTTGATCACTCATCGTACCATTAGCCTCCATTTCAGCCATTTTCGCTTCAACATCAGGGTATTTCTTATGAGGATCGCCAATAACAACTGGATGATTGTGGTGCACATGAGCCACCAGCACAGGTGCCGCTCCTTTTCTGGATTCAGTAGCAAGAAAAGTTACATCTGATCTGAGACCGTTACCCTCTTGTGTTCCATCAGATTTAATGGAGAGGCTGGAATACTGCAATGCTTTATTGAAGGCAGGTTCATCCCAGCTTTTAACCCTTCGACCATCAGTCTCTAGCTCCGCCACTTTTACCGGTGTTGCCGTAAATGGGTTTTCTCGTATGGCTGGCGCTGTGTGGCTGTCAAACAAGAACTTTTTCCCGGCAGAGTCTTCACAGAGAGCCAGACTGATGGAAGAAGCACCGGGACTAACCACGGGTGACCGGCCAGAACTGTCTTTTAAGGGATAGAAAAAGTCAGCGCCACTATCAGCGCCACTATCAGCGCCACTATCAGCACTGACCGCCGCTGAACCAGGCTGGACTTCAATCGACTGCTGGCTCTTTCTCTTTGCCAGCTGAACCAGATCTATGCAGTAGACCTGATCCTCTATGCCGGCATAGACCACTCCGGCATCAGGGTTGTAAGCCAGTGAAATGCCATAGTCCTGATTTGCAAGACCCTCCCTGTCATCAAAGTCTGGTGACAGGAGTCCACGAACATCGATCACCAGTTCAGGACAGGTTCGATCTTTTGCTGAGTTCAGATGACTTGGATATCTGAGGACAATATGGGAACGATCACTGGTAAACACCAGTCCATCGTCTTCCAGTACTTCCAGATTCTGAAGCCGCAGCGGCACAAACTGTTGAGTCGATCGATTGACGAGAGTCTTAGGACAGAGTCCAGGGTATTGACCTACCTGTTCCCAGGCTCCCTGACCACCGAGAACAGACTGACCTTCGGCAACCTTTATGCTCCCATCCCTATCGGTCTTAATTGGCAGACGAATGACGCTGTGCCCCTGATCACCTGAAGCAAGAGCATAAAGGTACTGTTGACTTTGATTGACTGATACATCCATTTATTACTGACTCCCTACTTAGTCTTCTTCTTGCCTTGGAACAGACCCTGTAGCTTCCACCTGGGCCTTCATCGTTTTTATATCCGTCCTGACTTCGACCAAGGGTTCATTCAAAGATGCCTTGAAGGACTCAAACGGACCTATCATGGCCGACTTTTTATCAACCATGACCTGAGTCGCTTGCAGACTGGCCTGAGCAGCCTCTACAAAACGCTGAGGCGTATTAGGAGGTATTTGCCCTTGAGAAACAGAGTGAATAAACTGCGATGAGTCTTTATGGCTTCCACCATATAAAGAGGTGACATGTGATCTTTTTTCTCTGGCGCCTTCAAAAGCACTTTCAAATTCCTTACTAGCTGCTGTTAGCTCGGAATACTCTACATCTTTGTAATACAAGGATGACAGCTTGCCAGAAAACATATACTTACCCAGCTGGTTTCCCTTTGCCAACTCTATACCTTGATCAGCAATAGCAGAAGCTTCCACCAACTGGGTAGCCCGGTACTCTGCATTAACAAGCGGTCTCAGATTATGAAAATTCTGAGAGGTCACCTTCAGCCCTTTAACGGTGTAACCAATCAAACCGCCTACACCGATAATTACACAAGCAGCCTTATCTCCAACCAGATTGACCGACCTTGCAGCAAGCGCAACGAGTGCCCCGGCCCCAAGACCACCCGCAGCCCATAGATAAGGCTCAGAAACGGATGGCATGAAGTGTTGAAAAGGTGCTTTAACCTTGTACTTATCCCAGAAATGTTCAGTGCTTTTTGAATCAGAGTGAGTTGATGGTTGCCTTCCCAAAGACTGTGGACCAGCCTGGCCTGCGGCAGTAGCAGATGCATTAGAATACATATCGAAGTCCTCCGTGATTTATACTTTTCCACCACCTTCGACTCATTTGTGTACAGATAGTTCCAGCCAGAAAAAGCACCAAAAACACCAAATCTCCTCAAACCTTATATTGCAACCCCGAATATTTACGTATTTTCAATTTAAGAATAAAAGCGTCAAATCGCACTCCGTTTGATTGCCCTCTCAGGGCCTGCCCCCATAGTCTGAATTCTATGAGCGATTGAACCGTGCTCAATGACTCAGGACTGTGACGGAATACATACAAACCAAGTACCCACAGCAAAGAAGCGCCTTCATTCGGCAAGTTGCCGGCTCTAGAGTGCTCATGGTCAAAAGATTAAGGCTTGAATATGCGCTTAACGGTGTTTAATACGCCGATCATCAGTCAGCTGTTGAAGGTTTTGGCCAGACTGTGTCTGTTGATATCCGGCTGGAAGGTCGAAGGTAAAAAGCCCTGTGTGCCCCGCTATGTTCTGGTGGCTGCACCTCATACCAGTAACTGGGACTTTTTTATTGGCATGGCCGTGGGTCTTAGCCATGGAATAGGGGCTCACTGGCTGGGTAAGTCCAGTCTGTTCTGGGGGCCTTTAGGTCCGATCATGCGCTGGCTGGGTGGAATCCCGGTTGACCGGGCGCGCAGAAGCAGTCTGGTCGAACAAAGCATTTGCTGCTTTAAGGGCAATAAACAACTGGGACTGGTCATTTGTCCCGAAGGCACCCGTTTTAAAGGTGATCGCTGGAGAACCGGCTTTTATCATATTGCCAAAGGTGCAGAAGTCCCTATTATTCTGGCATATCTGGACTTCAGGAAGAAAAAAGCCGGCTTTGGTCCTGCCATCAAGCCCGGCTGCAGCATGGAAAAAGACCTGGCAGAAATCCAGGCTTTTTATGAAAAGAAGCAGGGCAAATTCCCCCAATGTTTCAGCCCGGTTCTTTCTCAGGGTCAGGCCTGACACTCTTCTTCATTCAACTCCCGCCGATAAAACTCATCATGCAGGAAACAGCCGGGTTACTGTGACAGGTCCGGCCTTCAAATCATTAACAACCGGTCAGCCTTTACAGCTCACCGGGTAAATGGCACTCTGAGCTAATGGAATACAAGATCATCATTGCAGACGACCACCCACTGTTCAGGGCCGCCTTACAGGCAGCTCTGCGTCAGGGGCTGGAGAATCCTGAAATTTATGAAGCTGGATCCATTGCCGCCCTGCAAAACATTCTTGAACAGGTGCCATCGCCCGATCTGATTCTTCTTGATTTGCACATGCCTGGTGCTCATGGTCTTTCCGGCTTAATCTTTCTTCGGGGACAATATCCGGAAGTCCCTGTTGTGATTGTTTCTGCTTCTGAAGACTCTCAAATCATCTACCGCTCCATGCAACACGGCGCCAATGGATTTATTCCTAAATCCTCACCACTGGATGTGCTAAAAAATGCGGTTACCCAAGTGCTTGAGGGTGATACCTGGCTGCCAGATTCTCTTCCGGAACTGCCAGAACAGGGAGAAACCTCAGAGCTGGAACAAAAACTAGCCACATTGACACCGCAGCAGTTCAGAGTTCTGGGCATGATCAGTGAAGGCCTGTTGAACAAACAGATCGCTTATGAACTGGAAGTATCAGAAGCCACGATCAAGGCCCATGTCACCGCTATTTTCAAAAAGCTGGGAGTACGCAGCAGAACCCAGGCCGTGATTGCCATGAACGAACTGGAAATCGAACAACCCACCGTCAGCAACGATAGTCCGTCAACGGGACACCCACCGGCGTAAGCCTTTCAATGTTCAAGCAGCGCTTTTACGGGTACTGGAGCCGTAAGTGAAGCCATTAAGGCTCTCAGCGATGCCGGTTTGACCGGTTTCCCCATCAACCTGATATCCAGATCACGACACCGGTTTCGTACTGCATCCTGTTTGTCGGCTGTGATCAGAATGGCAGGCAGAGAACAAGACGACAACGCACGTAACTCTTCAGTCAACTGAATACCGTCCATGCTATCGTCCAGACGGTAATCAACCAGCAGAATATCAGGCAAACCGCACTCTTCCACTACCCTGAAAGCTTCTTCCACACTACCCGCAGAATAAACCTGACAACCCCAGCGGGCTAATAGACTTTCCATTCCCAATAATATTTCAGGCTCGTTATCGATACAGAGCACTGTTATACCGCTCATGGTATTTCTGGACGCTGATCGGACTGAGGGCTGTCGCACTGCCCTTGCTGCAACCAGCGGCATCTGGATAGAGAAGGTGGTACCGCCACTTTCACGCGATTTGAGCTCAATAGGTTGATTAAGGACCGAGGCAATACCCTGGGCAATGGAAAGACCCAGCCCCAAACCTTTACCTCCCTGGTGCAGCCTTTCAAACTCACTGAAAATCAACGTCTGTAATGACTCAGGTATGCCATTACCGTTATCTCTGACTTCAATACACACCCCTTCAGCGCGTTTTCTGCAACACAGCATGACTTTCCCATCCAGAGCATTGCAATACCGAAAGGCATTGGTCAGAAAGTTTTGTAAAACCCTTCTTAAAAGAACCGGGTCACTGTGCACCCAGACAGACTGCGGTACCACTCTGAAAGTCAGATGATTTTCCTGGGCCAGCAAATCAAACTCTGCCCTCAGCGGGTCCAGAATTTCAGCCAGTGGAAAGTCTCTGAAAGTAGCCTTGAGCTTACCTGCTTCCAATCTGGATAAGTCGAGTAAATCTTTAATGAGCTCTTCTGCTGAGCGAAGAGAGCTGCTCAAGTGACTGGCGAGTTGCTTGTGCTCAGTATCGGTCAGACTTGAATCGAGTGAAGAGGCAAACAGTCTGGCGGCATTCATCGGCTGCATTAAATCATGACTGATTGCGGCAAAAAATTTAGACCTCAACCGGTTTGCCCGTTCAGCGGCGCCTTTTGCACTCATCAGCTCGCGGTTCAGGCTATGCAGTTCACTGGTTCGGTCCTCAACCCTTTGCTCCAGGCTTTCGTTGATATCTTTGAGGGCTGTTTCAACCTGTCTAAACTCGGTGATATCAGTAAAACTCATCACAAAGCCGCCTCCAGGCATCGGGTAACCACGAGTTTCTATTACCTGGCCATTGTCACGTATTCGTTCGGACTTGTGAGCGGTTCCCTGCAGCATGTGATTGATACGCTTACGAACATGAGCGCTCACATCCCCCGGCCCACAGCGACCTAGTTCAGCATTGTAACGAATGATATCAGCAGCATGACGCCCTACTTTTATCATTCCTTCCGGATAGGAAAACAACTCAAGATAACGCTGGTTCCAGGCCACCAGCCTGAGATCTCGATCCACCACACTGACGCCGATATCAATGTGCTCAATAGCGCCGGTCAGCAACTCACGATTAAACTGCAACACTTCCGATGCTTCACCAACCATGGCCTCAACATCTTCAATCAGGGCATTGTTTCCAGCCAGTGCCGTTTTCATCACCAACTTGGCTGACGAGGCGCCCATGATTCCGGACAAGACCCTTTCCACGACGGCAATCATTTCACTGTCAGCAAGATAAGGACGCTCTACAGGGAATTGCTCAGTAATCAGCTTTCTGGCCTTGTCTTCCCCCATAAACCGGCTGGCAAGCGATTCCAGCTCATCCACAGTGACGGTCATGTCATCATAAAGCCCCCCTTCAACAACCGAAGCGTCGACAAACCGTCTGGCCTGTCGACTTTCCAGAGGTGAGACCTTAAACAGCAGGCAACCCAGTACATAAACCAGAGCATTCACCACCAAAGCAAAGAGACTGGCTCCTTGAAGGGTACCCGTCAGGTCAAAACCAAACAGCGCCCCGGGTTTAAGTGCCTGAACGCCCAAAACCCCCTGCTCCAGCAGCTCTTTATCCAGCCAGCCCGATTGAACAAAAAGCGGGACAATCAAGGTAATCAGCCAGACCAGGCTTCCTGTCAGAATACCCGCTGCAGCAGCCTTATAATTGCTCTCTCTGATATAGAGTGAGCCAAGCACCGCAGGAGCCAGTTGTGCCACCGCTGCAAATGATATTAATCCCAGGTTGGCCAGCAAATGATCTTCACCAGCACTGATGACTCGATAAACGATATAAGCCAGCAACAGAATTCCGATAATAATCGTGCGCCGTACATTACGAAGCAGACCACTGAAACGGTAGAACTCATTTCTACCATGCCCGGAGCTTCTGAGAATCAAGGGCATCAGAATCTCATTGGAAATCATGTTCGTTAACGAAATAGTTGCCACAATGACCATGCTGATAGCGGCAGATAACCCCGCCATAAACGCCAGCACGGCCATGCTGTCACTACCCAGAAGCTTTGGCAGAGCGATGACATACGAATCGGGTGATATGGCCTCTCCCAGCCAGGCATTACCGGCAAACGCCATAGGCAGGACAAAAACAGCGGTCAGAAGTAGATAAATGGGAAACAGCCAGCGGGCACGATTCAGATCCTTCATATCACTGTTTTCTACCACCAGGACATGGAATTGCCTGGGAAGACAGATAAATGCGGCCATCGACACCATAATGGGTGCCATTAGCGTCAAAAACAGGTTTTCATCGGCTGATTTAGCAACAGCCATTTCAAAATGCCCCAGTGGATCGCTGGCCTCGGTGAAAAACCGATAACTGATCCAGCCACCCACAATCAGAAATGCAGTCAGCTTCAATAACGATTCGAAAGCTATAGCCAGCATGACTCCGTGCTGATGCTCGGTAGTATCGAGCCTGCGGGTACCAAACATGATGACAAACACTGCCAGTAGCATGGTCACAACCAACGCTACATCCTGTTGCTTACGAGGTGTCATGGTACTGGGGGAGAGAAGATCGAAACCAATAATGATGGCCTTCAGCTGAAGGGCTATGTAGGGGAGAATGCCAACAACCAGCAAGATCGTTACCAGAATGGCCAGCCCCCGGGACTTACCGTGACGAGATGCAATAAAGTCAGCGATAGAGGTAATATTTTCCCGTTTGCTCACCAGAATCAGCTTGTTGAGCAACTTCCAGAAAAATAAAAAAAACAGAATGGGCCCGATATAAATCGTCGGAAATGACCAGATACTCTGGGATGCCTGGCCGACAGCACCAAAGAAAGTCCATGCGGTGCAATAAACGGCCAGCGACAAGCTGTATATATAGGGCCGCCATTGTTCACGTAATCTTGCTCCCGCATGATCACCATACCAGGCTACCGAAAACAGCCCACCTACATAAAGAAGGGCTATGAGAGCCAACCACCATCCGGCCATATGTTCTTACTTTTTCTATCGATCATTCAGCCCTGTCAGAGATTCCACCACTCAAAATGCGCGGTAAAACCACAACTGGATGTGACTGAATTTAAATGATTGTCAGGGCTATGAGTTCTTATTGAGCTTTATAGAGATATACCGAACTTCAGCATAATACTATACCCCACTCCGACTAA
The DNA here is from genome assembly GCF_051008435.1 of Endozoicomonas sp. Classification (GTDB taxonomy): domain Bacteria; phylum Pseudomonadota; class Gammaproteobacteria; order Pseudomonadales; family Endozoicomonadaceae; genus Endozoicomonas_A. Next base: position 16,302 of record NZ_JBPCXO010000412.1, read on the forward strand.
AGTCGCATTGAGGAGACGCCACTGGCTGCTAGCTTTCCTAGGTGTTTTTCTTACTTATCTACATCAGGATAAAAAGACTGGGGCTGAACGTAACCCTTTGTTTTCCTGGTGATTGAATTCAATCACCAGGCCCACTCTAACGAAAAACAACCGGAAGGAAGACTCAAGGCAACGCTCACTCACCAAACACTTTTTCCGCAGAGGTACTGTCATCCAACGTTTTTAAGATACGTGCTCTTGGCAGGGGGGTCGCCCCCTGTCTTTTTTTATGAACACATTCTCATTTTCAGGAACTGATGCTATCCCCCCCCCTCAATGAAACATCGGTTGTTATCTATTGCTTGAAACCACCCTGTCACCTGCTCACAATAGAATTCTGCTACCAAAGTCTAATTTCCTGAAGGAAGTATCGTCTTAAGATGACGGTTAGGCACCGCAATGCTTAAAACTACAAACGCCGTATAAGTGCATTGCCTGAAGAACTATTAGAAAAACTCTAAGGACACAATATGACCGAAGCGCGCGTGTACCCAGTTACTGAGGCCCAGCGACAGAACACTCTGGCAGATAACGAGCGTTACCTGGAGATGTATCAGCAGTCTGTCGTTAATCCGGAAAGATTCTGGCAAGAGCATGGTCAGAGAATCGACTGGTTCACCCCCTACACGCAGATCAAGAAAGTATCGTTCGATCATGAAAATGTCGACATCAACTGGTTCTTCGACGGCACCACCAATGCCTCCTTCAACTGCCTTGATCGTCATCTCGAGAAAAAAGCTGATCAGGTTGCGATCATCTGGGAACCTGATGATGAAAATGAACCCTCCAAAAAAGTAACCTACAGAGAACTTCACGAACAGGTTTGTCGATTCGCCAATGGTCTGAAAAGTCAGGGCGTTGGCAAAGGTGACATTGTCGCTATTTATATGCCAATGGTGGTTGAAGCCACTGTAGCAATGCTTGCTTGTTCACGCATTGGCGCCATTCACTCCGTCGTCTTCGGCGGTTTCTCACCTGAAGCCCTGGCCGGGCGGATCATTGATTCCAATGCCAAACTGGTGATAACCGCTGATGAAGGTATTCGCGGCGGACGAAAAGTCCCTCTGAAAAAGAACGTTGATCTGGCACTTGAAAACCCGGCAGTAACCAGCATTGAGAAAGTCATTATGTTTCGCCACACCGGCGAAGAAGTCTTCTGGAAAGAAGGTCGTGATGTCAGCTGGCAGGACCTGACTGCCATGGCTTCACCCCACTGCACTCCTGAAGAGATGAACGCAGAAGATCCTCTGTTTATTCTCTACACCTCTGGTTCTACAGGAAAGCCCAAAGGCATACTTCACACAACCGGCGGTTATCTGGTTTTTGCATCAATGACTCACCAGTATGTGTTTGATTACCAGGATGGCGAGGTCTTCTGGTGTAATGCTGATATCGGCTGGATTACAGGCCATACCTATGTCACTTATGGTCCGCTTCTGAACGGCGCTACCATAGTAATGCATGAAGGTGTGCCCAATTATCCTGCCAGTAACAGAATCAGTAAGGTCGTCGACAAACATCAGGTAAATATTCTGTACACTGCCCCAACCGCAATTCGAGCACTGATGGCAGAAGGTGATGCCGCTATTGAAGGCACTTCTCGTTCCAGCCTCAGATTACTGGGCAGCGTTGGAGAGCCTATCAACCCGGAAGCCTGGAGTTGGTACTACAAGACCATTGGTAATGAACAGTGCCCTATTGTAGACACCTGGTGGCAGACCGAAACCGGCGGAGCCATGCTGACACCTCTACCTGGCGCCACTGATCTGAAACCTGGCTCAGCAACCCGTCCATTCTTCGGCATTAAACCCGCTCTGGTGGATAACGAAGGTCGTATTCTCGAAGGCAAGCAAGAAGGCAATCTGGTTATTCTTGATAGCTGGCCCGGGCAGGCTCGCACAATCTTTGGCGATCATGAACGCTTTGTTCAAACCTACTTTTCCAACTTCAAAGGCATGTACACTACGGGTGATGGTGCTCGCAGGGATGAAGATGGATATTACTGGATTACCGGACGAGTAGATGACGTTCTTAACGTCTCCGGTCACCGGATGGGCACCGCAGAAATTGAGTCCGCACTGGTCTCCCACCATGATGTTGCTGAAGCCGCTGTTGTCGGATTCCCTCATGACATCAAGGGACAGGGGATATACGTCTACGTAACACTAACTGCCGACTCTGAATATTCAGACGAACTCAAGAATGAATTAAGACAGTGGGTTCGCAAGGAAATTGGCCCTATCGCCTCCCCCGATATCATTCAATGGGCACCAGGCTTGCCGAAAACACGCTCAGGTAAAATAATGCGACGAATCTTGCGTAAAATTGCTTCTGCTGAATACGACAATCTGGGCGACACCTCAACACTGGCTGATCCTGGTGTTGTCGAATCGCTGATTAAAGACCGTGCATTAGCAAGCTGATCCCTGCATTAGATTGATTCATTTATCCCTAAAGAGCTCTGTAAAAAAGAGCTCTTTTTTCTGCTCCAAAGTACCACCTGTCAAACCTCTAGTTATTAACCGCAACATTTTAATCTTTTATTGACTTTAAGGATCATCGTCCATACTATGCGCTCCTCGTTGATGCGGGGTGGAGCAGCCTGGTAGCTCGTCGGGCTCATAACCCGAAGGTCGTCGGTTCAAATCCGGCCCCCGCTACCAA
>NZ_JBPCXO010000413.1:0-4583 GCF_051008435.1 Endozoicomonas sp.
ATGGGTCTGTTCAGAGTGCGGAGCTGAACATCTGCGTGACGTAAACGCAGCAAGAAACATTCTTGCGGTCGGGCATGACCGTCTAGCTGTAGGAATCCCCGTCCTTTAGCGCGGGGAGGATGTCAAAAAGTGGTCAAGTAAGCAGGCACGGGGTGTGATAATACGGCATCTGAAAAATGGTGGTAAACATTACCTAATATGTTTGCGAGCTGTAGGCCTTCGATTAAAATCAAGAATTATTATGGCGACACAAGGGCTTTGAACTCTTGAGAATTTTAGTCTTGCGTCCATTTGTAAAGTTACTTTAACTCAATTCAACCTAAAGCGTGCCCAGCACAGCGCTGTCCAAACCAATAGACCAATTAGGCACGGTTTAGCCAGAAAGGAATAATAACAATGCCAGAAGCTTATATAGTTGATGCCATTCGTACCCCGACCGGTCGCCGGAAGGGGGGGCTGGCTGATGTCCATGGTGCAGACCTGGGTGCCCATGTACTGAAAGCCATTGTTGAACGCAATGGTATTCCTGATAACGAATACGATGATGTAGTCTTCGGTTGTGTCGATACCATTGGCCCACTGGCCGGTGATATCGCCCGTACCTGCTGGCTGGCCGCTGGCCTGTCTCAGGAAGTGCCGGGTACTACAGTGGATCGCCAGTGTGGTTCTTCTCAGCAGGCAGTGCACTTTGCAGCTCAGGCTGTGATGAGTGGCACCATGGATGTTGTGGTCGCAGGCGGTGTCCAGACCATGACCCAGATTCCTATTTCTTCCGCCATGCTGGCTGCTGAACCACTGGGTTTTAAAGATCCGTTCACCGGTTCAAAAGGCTGGGTAGAACGTTACGGCGAAGAGCCACCTACGCAGTTTAATGCTGCCCAGATGATCGCTGATAAGTGGGATTTATCTCGTAAAGAGCTGGAAGCGTATTCACTGGAATCCCACCGTCGTGCGATCCAGGCGATTAAAGAAGGCCGATTTAACCAGGAAATTGTGCCTTTAAACGGTGTTGAAGTGGATGAAACACCCAGAGAATCTTCTTTGGAAAAAATGGCTGAACTGGACGATCTGTTTGGTTGTGACAAGGTAACCGCAGCGGTTTCCAGTCAAACCTGTGATGCAGCTTCTGCTGTTCTGGTGGTTTCCGAAGCAGCCCTGAAAAAGTACAACCTCAAGCCCCGTGCCCGGGTCCATCACATCAGCGTTCGTGCAGAAGATCCGATCTGGATGTTGACTGCTCCAATCAGTGCCACCCAGTATGCATTGAAAAAAGCCGGTATGACGCTGGACGAGATTGATCTGGTAGAGATCAATGAAGCCTTTGCTTCCGTGGTGATGGCATGGCTGAAAGAAACCGGCTATCCCCATGAAAAGACCAATGTTAATGGTGGTGCCATTGCTCTGGGTCACCCACTGGGTGCTACCGGAACCAAGCTGATGACGACCTTATTGCATGAACTGGAACGTACCGGTGGTCGCTATGGTCTGCAGACCATGTGTGAAGGTGGTGGTCAGGCCAACGTAACGATTATTGAAAGACTGGGAGATTAAAATGGCACTCTGTAAGGATCGCATAGTCATTATCACCGGTGCTGGTGGAGGCCTGGGCAAAGCTTATGCCGAGGCTTTTGCTGCTGAAGGTGCCAAAGTTATCGTCAATGACATCAACGAAAAAGCAGCCAATGATGTCGTGAATGGCATTGTTGCCGCCGGTGGCACTGCGGTCGCAAACACCAATGATATTACCGACTATGAAGAGTCTGCCCAGATTGTTAAGCAGGCTATCGACAGCTTTGGGGATCTGCATGTAATCGTTAATAATGCCGGTGTCTGCCGTGACAGAATGTTTGCCAGCCTGTCGGAATCGGATTGGGACCTGGTGATGTCAGTTCACCTGAAAGGCCATTTCTGTATTGCCAGCAATGCCGTGAAATACTGGCGTGAACAGGCCAAGGGCGGAAAAGAAGTCAGTGCTCGTATTATTAATACCAGTTCAGGTGCAGGTCTGCAGGGTTCTATTGGCCAGTCCAACTATGCGGCTGCAAAGGGTGGCATTGCTTCTTTGACCTTGGTTCAGGCGGCTGAACTGGCCCGCTATGGCATCACCTCTAACGGTCTGGCTCCGGCTGCCCGTACTGGCATGACCGAAGACGTATTCGCGGACATGATGAAAAAGCCGGAAGACGGCTTTGATTTTTATGCGCCTGAAAACGTTGCACCATTGGTAGTGTGGCTGGGCTCTGAAGAGTCCAAAAACGTTACGGGTAAACTGTTTGAAGTGGAAGGTGGCAAAATCTCTGTAGCAGATGGCTGGCGACAGGGGCCTCAAAAGGATAAGGGCGCTCGCTGGGAGGCTGCCGAGATGGGCGAAGCTGTCGCTTCCCTGATTGAAGAGTCTGTTCCTGCCCAGAAGGTTTACGGTACCTGATTGTTTTTTCGTCCGTATGCTTTCTGCATGCGGACGAATTAATATGCCAGCAGTCAATTTGATTCGTTATCCTCCATACATGACAGGTAGTCTGCTGATGTATTGTTTTCAACCTTCACTGTTAAGTCTTTCCAATAGCAAACGAGTCGGGAAAAAAATTCTGAGTGCTCACCGATCCCAAAAGTTAATATGATCTTGCCATTGTTTTTGAAGGCAAGCTGGGTGGTTAATTGATTGGATTGTTTATGGGAAAAAAACGATTGTTTTTTTAAAAAGAAAATAGCTTCCTGATTATCCTCGTACTTTTTGTGTATCCAGTCCGTTGAGTTAATACTCAAATAAGTGACAGGGCTTACCGTGTCTCCCTTCAACGGATCTGTGACTGTACATTCTTCAGTAGACAGAACTGCGTTCGTAGTAAAGCCAGAAAACAGTTTCTTTTTAAGGTCGTTGAAATTTTTAACCGGGTTAGAGTGACCGCTTACGGATAATACTGACAGCATCAATAGAAAGCAGATTTTTAAACCACTACGCATTTTCATTCTTTATCTCATTAAGCGAAAGGGTGCCATATTGAGCTTTAATGGCATTGATGTGTTCATTATGATTTTTGGTTTTATCCATTGAATATTGTCGAATTGATGTAGAAGAGTTTTTACAGCCAGTTTTTGTTTTTATGGAAACCTATCAGGCTGCCACTTCGTTGTCCTGCTTTTAAAATCATTGCCTATATTAAAGAGCTCACAACAATGCAGAAGTGATAATGGGGTATTTAAGATTCTATGTGGCTGCTCTTTTCTGGATAGTGGGGTTGTCTCTTGCAACCTCTGCCCATGCCATGATGGAAAGAGATTTTGACAAAAATGAATCAGGGATGGTCGCCAATCTGGCGATCTGGCTGCAGGAGCCTCTACTCTACGTATACCGTAACTATGTGCACTCAGGGTTAGAGTACCGGCAGAGGCAGGTCGGGGATCGACAGCATACGTATCTCTATCGGGAAGGCAAGTTGCCGGGCTTACTGGTTATGGTGCACGGTGTATTGGCCCGAAAAGAGTTTTATGTCTCGCTGGTCAGTGAAATGGTCAAATCACAAAAACCTTTACCCACCCTGTTTATCCCCGACCTTCTGGCTCATGGCAGTCAGCCTTATCCTGTTGATCAAAAGATGTCTCTGAGCTCCTTCACCCGTCATCTTGCTGCGTTCATCCGGTCAATCCGAAAAGAGTACCCAAAACAACCGCTCTATTTGATGGGGCATTCTCTTGGGGGAGGCTTTGTCCTTCTGCTGAACCCACTCCATGGTATTAAGCATGATGGTCTTATTCTGATCTCGCCAGCAGGGTTACCCAATGAAGAGGCCCAGGATTTTAAAGCCAGAATTGAACAGGCCAGAGGGCTGCCTTTTGATTTTGGGTCGTCAGAGCTGGTTCAGAACTATGGCTGTTGCTTTGAAAAAACAGGCATGCTCTGGAATACCGTATTCTGGTTGGCTTCAGGGGTGTACGACTGGCTGGACTGCCCCATAGAAACTGCCATGAAGAATAAAATGTTCAGGGATCTTGAACGCTCCAGAAAGCATTTAATGTCATCTATTTCCAGTCATGAAGTGCTCCAGAGAAACCTGAAAAAGCCTGTCCATTTGATCTGGACCCAGAACGATAGAATGTTTGCACCATCCCGTTATGAGAAGTTAGTGGGTGCAATGAACGAGACGTATACACAATTAAATTGTTACAGGGAAGAAGGCTCCCACCTCTGGCCTTATGAGCATTCAGACCAGGCTGCAGCGAGGGTGCTGGACATTCTGGAATCATTGAGTACTCAACCGGATCAGGAATGAATTCTGCCTGAGTGTAAAGGGTTGGAAAAAATAAGAGTACTGATTAAGTTTGTCTGTTAACTCGAACAAACGGACTATGTTGCGAGGACGATGACGTGGCATCCTTCGCTACAAGAATAAAGGTGACTTTTTTAGTTACAGCCAGGATCTATAGGCACAGATCTTCATCACTTTGGGTGATGAGTGGTAACTATTCAGCACCCCCTGCTGGAAATGGGTGGTGCTGAAATGCTTACCGCACAAGGGGTAGAAAAAGCTGTCTGATCGTTTAGCTTTCTGAAAAAGGAGTTTTTGACGAAAAATGCACTTAAA
>NZ_JBPCXO010000414.1:0-7181 GCF_051008435.1 Endozoicomonas sp.
TACTGCCAATATTGCAGTGTTTCGACAATTTTCAACTGTTTAAAAATCAGGAAGAATAAAAAAACAGATGTATATTCTTAAATCTGCTTTCTCTGTGTCATGACGTATGATTAGTGGTAAACAGGTATTTTTTTAAAAATGTATTAATTATTTTTTATCAATACACGTTTTTACCGCCATAGGCATCACAGGCTAATCATTAACGTTCTATTCCTGTATTGAACCTTAATTAACCTTATAGACCCAGACTGACCTTAATTGACCACTCTTAAATAAGATCAATAAGAAATCAAAAAATTTAGTTATTGCAAAAGGACAATCCAAACGATTAAAAAAACAACAAGATTAAAAACAAAAGCAACAAGAAAGAGTAAAAACTCAAAGAAAAAATATCCTATTAAAACAGAACGCATAAAAAGGCTTTTCTATGGCAATTAAAAAAATCGGCACACGCTGGAAAATAGATTTCAGGATCGGAGAGAAACGATATCGATATACCGCGAACACCAAGATCGAATGCATTCAGTACCGGGACAAACAGATTACCAATAAAAATAGAGCCCGACCTGATAATGACAACCGCCAACTTGATGAGATCATCAGCACCTGGTATGAAGCCAGAGGTATTGAGCTGGCAGATAATGAACGCACACTCAAAAACCTGAATCGCTTCTGTACGGCCCTAGATAATCCTGTTGCCAAACAGGTGACTGCCAAGGAGTGGCACAGATTCAAAAAGATGAAGAGAGACGAAGGGATGGGCGACAAGACCCTGAACAACATTCCGGGCTATGTGAACGCCGTTTTTAACTTCCTGAGCAAGAATGGCATTATTGGCTATAGCAACCCTCTACAGTCCGTTGAAAAGATCAGAATCCATGAAAAAGAGCTGATCTATCTTACCAGTGACGAGATACAGCTTCTGTTCCAGGACATTCAACAGAAGTGCGTTAATCCGCACGTCTACATGATCACCAAGATATGCCTGTCTACGGGAGCCCGATGGGGAGAGATCGAAAGCCGCAAAGATCACCACTTCAAGGATAACCAGGTCTGCCTGACTTACACCAAATCCAAGAAAAATCGAGTCATCCCGTTAGATCCCGAGCTGTTTCAGGAAGTAAAACAACATATTCAGGATAAGGGTGAGTTCACCAACAGCCAGGAAGCTTTCAGGAGAGCTTTATTACGATCTGGTATCCGAACGGTCAGAGGACAGGCCAGCCACGTTCTCAGACACACCTTTGCCAGCCACTTCATGATGAATGGCGGCAACATAAGAGTATTACAAACAATACTCGGTCACTCTGACATCAAGATGACAATGAAGTACGCCAAGTTCAGCAAAGATCATCTGACAGATGCCGTAAGACTGAATCCATTGAACAAAATGGACACTTCGTGGACACCTAAGGAAAAACAAGAACTTTCAGATAATTAATTATTGAGGAATCAATAACTTAGAAAAGGAAAATGGCGGTGAGGGAGGGATTCGAACCCTCGATACGGCTACAAACCGTATACTCCCTTAGCAGGGGAGCGCCTTCAGCCGCTCGGCCACCTCACCGCAGGTGTCGCCAATATTACTGTTCACGCCTTGGAATGCAAGCTTTTTCTTATCATCGTTTACGACCAGCGACTTTTATAACTCGCCTGAAAAATGGATAGCTTAACAATCATCACCAAAACACATTTAATTCTCGCTCTCAACTTACAGACAAAAAAATACCCGAGCTAATTAGCCGGGTATTTTTTCACTGAATTCGGTTTGCGACCAGATACTCAGTATGACTCAGAGACGGATGGAATTCCTCCGTGCTCTTTTTCTTTTTGGATTCTCTGGTAGATCTCTTCACGATGAACGGCAACTTCTTTTGGCGCATTGACTCCAATACGCACCTGGTTACCTTTTACGCCCAGCACAGTGACAGTGACCTCGTCCCCGACCATCAGGGTCTCTCCTACGCGGCGAGTCAGAATCAGCATTACAATCTCCTTATTTACATCTCTGTAAGTCAACGACCGTCAATCCTGAGCACGGCGGTGCTTTGGTTGATTGACCTTAGCCCCACATACGGGAATGCTTAGGTTCTCAGCAAAGCAGCTGCTGCCAGATCACCGTTTCATGCTTAAGAATCTCTCAGCCAACAGAGTCTAGCCACCGAACCCAACATTTCCATGCGTATTTTTACTAGCAGAGAAATGTAGTCATCAAAAAATTCACATTGTATAAGTTCTTAACAGGCACAGACCATTCTAGTTGAAGAATCCATACCTGATGGGAATGACAGTATTTTTGCCCGATATTCCTAATTGGCCAACGATTAAATCAACCTTGAAATCACTCGGACGGAGTACGTCGAGACTGCACCATTCCCTCATCAAGACGCTCTACCCAGCTTAGACACCGTTACTCTCAGCAGGTTCCCTATCCAGTTCAAATACAGAATGAAGAGCCCTGACAGCCAGCTCGAGGTACTTCTCTGCAATAATGACGGAAACCTTGATTTCAGAGGTCGAAATAATCTGAATATTGATGCCTTCGGCAGCCAGAGCTTCAAACATCTGGGTCGCTACACCGGCATGGGATCTCATACCCACCCCGACTATAGAGACTTTTGCGATTTTCCCATCACCGTCGTACTCACGCGCACCGAGCTCTGCACACACTTTTGCACAGACATCCAGAGTTCGCTGATAGTCGTTACGATGAACAGTAAAGGTAAAATCAGTAGTGCGATCATCAGCAACGTTCTGAACAATCATATCGACTTCAATATTGGCCTTGCTGACAGGACCCAGTATTCTGGATGCAACACCAGGAATGTCAGGCACACCTTTAATAGTGACTTTTGCTTCATCCCTGTTAAAGGCAATACCAGATACCACCGGTGATTCCATAGCTACATCCTCATCGTCGATCGTGATTAGAGTTCCAGGGCCATCCTGCATCGAATGCAGCACCCTCAATTTGACATTATATTTACCAGCGAACTCAACAGCCCGGATCTGCAGTACTTTTGAACCAAGACTGGCCATCTCCAGCATTTCTTCAAAAGTAATCTTATCCAGACGTCGAGCCCCTTCCACGACCCGTGGATCGGTCGTGTACACACCGTCGACATCTGTATAAATCTGACATTCATCTGCTTCCAGAGCAGCTGCCAGAGCAACGGCAGTGGTATCAGAACCACCCCTGCCAAGGGTTGTAATATTGCCTTCAGAGTCACGCCCCTGGAAGCCTGCCACAATCACAACGCGCCCTTTATCCAGGTCAGCCCGCATTCTTTCAGTATCTATCTGCTGGATACGAGCTTTGGTATGAGCCTGGTCAGTGATTATGGACACCTGGCTCCCCGTATAAGAGCGAGCTGGGCAATCACGTTCATTCAGAGCCATTGCCAAAAGAGCAATAGTGACCTGCTCACCCGTGGAAAGCAGGACATCCATCTCCCTTGGAGTGGGTTGTTTTTGAATATTGGTTGCAAGCTCAGTAAGCCGGTTGGTCTCGCCACTCATTGCTGAGACGACGATAACGACATCATGCCCCTGATCCCTGAACCTCTTCACCTTGTCGGCAACCCCTTGAATACGTTCCAGGTTCCCAACCGAGGTGCCGCCAAACTTTTGTACTAACAGCGCCATTTTTATATCGTTCTACATCAATCAGCCGATCACGGAATGTAACACGAATAGCTTTGTGAAAAAAAGCACACCCCAATAAAAACGAGCCACAAGGCTCGTTTTTATTGGGGTAAGTTGATCGCATTAACCCATTATATTACAGACGCTCTTGCAACCACGGAGTAATCGATTCAAGAGCTTCTTTCAATTTAGATGCATCAGAGCCCCCACCTTGAGCAAAATCAGGACGACCGCCACCACGCCCTCCTACCTGTTCGGCAACCATTTTAAGCAGATCACCGGCCTTTACCTTGCCAGTAAGATCTTTGGTTACACCTGCTACCAGGGGGAACTTGGCATGACCAGGCACAGCCAGGAAGACAATACCTGTCTGGAGCTTGCCCTTCAATTGATCCACCATGTCACGCAATGACTTTGGATCCACTCCTTCAAGCTCTGTAGCCAACACTTTAACGCCGTTAACATCCACCGCCCTGGAGATAAGATCCGCACTTCCCGCAGAAGCCAGTTTCTGCTGGAGCTTCTGAAGCTCTTTCTCAAGTTCTTTATTACGATCCAGTAAAGTAGCCACTTTATCCTGAATAGTATCCTGGGAACCTTTAACAAGGCTCGCCACTGTCTTCAGGGTATCTTCCTGTTTCTCCTGATAAGCAACAGCTGCCAGACCTGTTACAGCCTCAATACGCCTTACTCCTGCAGCAATACCGGACTCTGACACAATCCTAAAAGAGCCGATATCACCAGTTCGATTGACATGTGTGCCACCGCAGAGTTCAACAGAGAATCCTTCAGATCCCATGGAGAGAACGCGAACTTCTTCACCGTACTTTTCACCAAACAGGGCCATCGCACCTTTAGCCTGTGCGGCTTCCATATCAAGCAACTCTGTTTCAACCAGACTGTTGTCACGGACTTGCTGATTGACTAATCGCTCTACAGCCCTGAGTTCTTCCTGCTTAACGGCTTCAAAGTGAGAAAAGTCAAAACGCAGCTTATCCGGATCCACCAAAGAGCCCTTCTGGGTAACATGATCACCCAGCACCTTACGCAATGCAGCGTGCAGCAGATGAGTAGCCGAGTGATTCAGCTCAGTTGCTTTACGGCCTTCGACATCAACATAGGCACTGACAGTGTCACCGATCTTTAATTTACCCTGCACGACTTCTGAGAGATGAAGATGGCTGTCGCCCTGCTTTTGGGTATCAACCACCTTCAGTTGACCACCGTCAAAGTTGAGCAACCCGGTATCACCTACCTGGCCGCCTGACTCAGCATAGAAAGGTGTAGACTGCAGTATGACCGTTGCCTGCTGACCTTCCGAAACAAAATCAACAGAATGACCTTCAACAAACAAAGCGGTTACTTCAGCTCCATCCTGAAGTTTTTCATAGCCTGTGAAGTCGGTAGAGCCTTCAATGACTAGCTGTTCGCTGTAATCAACACCAAACTTGCTGGCTGACCTTGCTCTTTCACGCTGAGCTTCCAGCAGTTTTTCAAAACCGTCTTCATCAACAGTTAGCTTACGCTCTCTGGCAATGTCGTTGGTCAGGTCAACAGGGAAGCCGTAAGTATCATAGAGGGTAAATACAACTTCACCCGGAATAACACTGCCTTCAAGGCCTTGCAGCTTGTCTTCCAGGAGTTTCATACCTTTGTCGAGCGTTCTAGTGAACTGCTCTTCTTCCTGAAGCAGGATTCTCTCTATCTGCGCCTGGTTCTTAGCCAGATCAGGGTAGGCATCACCCATCTCCCGCACCAGAGAAGCCACCAGTTTATAGAAGAATGATTCAGTAGCTCCCAGCTTATGGCCGTGGCGGCATGCACGTCGGATAATCCGCCTCAGTGTATAACCGCGACTTTCATTGGAAGGCATAATGCCATCCGAAATAATAAAAGAGCTTGAGCGAATATGATCAGCAATAACACGAAGAGAAGCTTCGGTTGAAGGAACACCACCTAAAATTTCTGACGCATCTTTCAGCAGGTTCTGGAAAATATCGATATCGTAGTTACTGTGGCCACCCTGCATAATGGCGGAAATTCTTTCCAGCCCCATACCTGTATCTACCGACGGTTTAGGCAAAGGCTCCATAGCCCCACCTGCCTGACGGTTGTATTGCATGAAAACAATGTTCCAGATTTCGATAAATCGATCGCCATCTTCCTCTGGAGTACCAGGACGTCCACCCCAGATATGATCTCCATGGTCATAGAAGATTTCTGTGCATGGGCCACAAGGTCCGGTGTCCCCCATCTGCCAGAAGTTATCAGACGCATAGGGAGCGCCTTTGTTGTCTCCAATGCGAATAATATTGTCTGCAGAAACTCCGATTTCATTCAGCCAGAGACTATAGGCTTCATCATCTGACTCATAGACGGTTACGCAGAGACGATCCACCGGCAACTGCAGTTTCTCAGTCAAAAAGGTCCAGGCAAAACGAATGGCATCCTGCTTGAAATAGTCACCAAAGCTGAAGTTACCCAGCATTTCAAAAAACGTGTGATGGCGCGCTGTATAACCCACGTTCTCTAGGTCATTATGCTTGCCTCCGGCGCGGACACACTTCTGGGATGACGTTGCTCGAGTGTATGCTCGCTGTTCCCGGCCCAGAAACGTATCCTTAAACTGGTTCATACCTGCGTTGGCAAACAGCAGGGTTGGATCGTCGTGAGGCACCAGAGAACTACTGGGTACTATCTCATGCCCATTTTCTCTGAAGTATTCAAGAAAAGCAGAGCGAATCTCAGCACTTTTCATATTATTCACACGAGTCATACAGGTCTTCCAAACGGGAGATTGAACAGCAATCTATACAAAAACGGACATTATATAGAAGGGAAAGAAAAACAGCTATGTACGTTAAATTCAGCTGGAAAATGACTTATAACGATGATTTGCACAGAAATTTGCAACGGACTCTCTGAGAGCTGAAGATTGTTCAGCTTTCCCCTCCATTCCCAATATTTCTGCAATCACCTCAGCGGTACACAAACCACCATTCGTTTGATTTCGCCTGAGATCATACACAGACTTTTCTGAAGGATAGACCTGACACAAAGGCAGAAAATGCAGGTATGGACTCTGCCGATACATTTTCCGAGCCTGCTGCCAGGTTCCATCAAGAAGGATATAAAGTAATTTATCAGAGGTGCCAGAGCTTGCTGACTCAATGGGTTGCTGGTAAATAGCCAATGACTCTGGAAAAACCAGGTATGGGTTAAAGCGGTCTGACTCAAGCATTTCCAAAAGATCGACAGGAGGCTCAAGCCTACTCCATTCATGAACAATAGTATCAGGCGCTGTTTTCTTAACCAGCTGCCCGGTATTGGTTGGTTTTAGGAGTTCCTGAGAGTGCGTTAGCAGGTAAAAAGCTGCACCACAATTTGTTTCCGAGGTCATAGTATCCAGCTAGGAGCCTGACCGAGAATAGGTTTATCTGTTATGATAAGCCTTAAATCAACCCTAATAATGCCAGATGTCACCACCACCAAAATTCAAGGATAGCCCTGTTGAGTTTGATCAGCACCTGCTGTTT
>NZ_JBPCXO010000415.1:0-12684 GCF_051008435.1 Endozoicomonas sp.
ACTTCCTCAATGTTGAGTGGTCAGTACCCAGCAAGCGAGCTGCTTCACCAATCTTGACTAATCTCTTATCCATAGTGTGAGATTATGATAGATAATCATAGATTACTCAATACTGTTTCAAACCCTTTGGCAATGTAGTCACGGGTTGTCTGGTCGTCCTCTACCACTAACAGCTTCATATCATTACACCTGCAGGCACTGTCTTTTCACTCACAACTATTTATAGGCGCTCTGAATTATCGAGTAACCGGAATCGGCTTACCGGACTGGAGATCAACGATCACTTTGCGCTCTCCTTTCTCGGTCAAGAACTCAATTTCAAAAAACACGATGCCCTTCTCCTGTTCAAGTTCCACATTAATGAGAAGACCCTGAACCAACTTTCTCGCTTCGTCCACCGCCTTTTGAAGCGTTACACCACTGTTCATCAACAATTGATATTTTTTTAGTTTGAGTATGTTGCTCGGGATAGTCTCTTTATCATCGAGCCAGATCCTACCGGTTTCAGCATCCATCATCAGTTCAAGTTCAACACCCTTCTTGTGATCGATGACTTTAAACTCATAGATCATGGCGCCATCTTCATCATCAATTTCAAATTCACTCAGATTGCCCGGGTATTGGTCAACCACTTTCTGAATCGCCTGTTCTGGCTTGATGTTGGCATTCTCGATGGCCAGTCTCAAAAGCACATCATCCTGTCCGGCCAGAGCCGCTGTAGACACCAGAAAAAACCCAAGAACGACTTCTTTTAACAGTCTCATGACCCTACCTATAGAAAATGGTTGAATGACCGCAAAGATAGCCACTTTACAATGAAGCCCCAATGAGCAGAAGATTAACAAAAGTTAATCTTTCTTCCGACGGCAAAATCTACGCCTCAAAAGATCTGCGTATTGAAGTTAAGAGGACATGGATACTCTGACAGCACCAAGCGTTCTATCTCAAATTGACAGGAATTCAGGGCTAATCACTATAAAGCTAACTGATCTGGCTACCACTTTCCGAAATTGAGTCCATACTTTCTATTTATTAGAAGAACCGTTCATCGCCCGGAATTGAACATGAACGTCTGTTCCTGACCAGAAAACAGTCAATCGAGGCAAAAACCTACGCATGAAGCAACGATTAAGCCTTCAGAATATCATCGGAATGGGATTTATGACCTTCGCCATGTTTCTGGGCGCAGGCAATCTCATATTCCCTCCATTAGCAGGACAGTTAGCGGGTACGCAGATCTGGCTGGCAGCTGCAGGCTTTCTGATCACGGGTGTAGGGCTTCCTTTATTGGCAGTTGTTATGATCTCCAGAGTCGGCGGGGGTTTCAATGAGATCACCAGCGAACTCCCCCGCAGCATGATCGTGCTAATGGGGTGCTGTATTTACACCATTGTTGTCCCCATTTATGGTGCGCCACGCACCGGGCTTGTTGCCTATGAAATTGGCATGATTCCATTCCTTAATGAGCCCAATGCCGTTTCCAGGTTCTTATACAGTGTTGCCTTCTTTGGTATCGCCTGGTATCTGAGCCTTAATCCCGGAAAATTGCTTGAATCGGTTGGCAAGATCATCACCCCGGCCCTGATTATATTGCTGTCTATTCTGGGCATTGCACCCATTTTCTCGCCTTTGGGGGAAGCCGGTGAGCCTATGAATGGTTATGTCGGAAATGCATTCGCACGAGGGTTTCTGGAGGGTTATATGACCATGGATGCTCTGGCCGCTCTTTTGTTTGGCGTTGTAATCGTCACCAACCTCAAGTCTCATGGCATTACCTCCCCCAACGCGCTGGTAAGGCATTCTGTCATCACAGGCTGCATTGCTGCCTTTGGTCTGGCGCTGGTCTATCTTTCCCTGTTTAACCTGGGTGCCACCAGCCGCGACATTATTCAGCATCCAGAAAATGGCGGCCAGATTCTGTCTGTTTATGTTGACAACCTTTTTGGCATCTATGGAAACATTTTGCTGGCAACGGTAGTCACCCTGGCCTGCCTGACCACCGCAATCGGCCTGATCACGGCAGCTTCAGAGTACTTTTGTGAACTCTCCCATAAACTGAACTACAAAGCTCTGGTCGCTGTCATCAGCATTTCCTGCATGATGTTTGCTAACCTGGGTCTGAATCAGATTATTGAACTTTTTATACCGGTACTCCTCATTCTTTACCCGGTTTGCATTGCCCTGATTCTACTAGGGTTGATCAGGCATCTGATGCCAAACCCACAACTGGTTTACCGGGCAACGTTACTAGTGACTTTTCTACTCAGCCTGGTTGATGCCAGCAAAGGTCTGAATCACCCTCTGGCCAAAGAACTGCTGGAACAATTTGAACGACTTCCCGGCCATGAATTTAACCTGAGTTGGGTGACCCCGTTTGTAGTGACCATTGTTCTCACCTGCCTGCTGGGTAAACTCATTACTCCATCGTCGCCTGTTCACGAAGATCAGGTATGAGTAGCCTCAACCTGCCCGCACCATTGGGTTCGGGCTTTCGAGCAGCAGAATTAATCCCCTGTTCTCAACAACACCTGCTGTGATTCACCACCACTTTCTACGAATTACACCGCTAAAATATACTCTGCAGGGCCGGTTTGACTGACTAAAAAAGAGCATGAATAAGACACTTCCAAGATAAATTTGTGATGCAGTCTCTTTCCAAACATCAATAGGTCATATTACGCTCCCAGCGGCTTGGCAAGTGACTAAACATCAAGTAAGCTGCTCTGCTTGCGATAGACTATCGCGGCTACCACTCACTCATTTATGTATACATAAGTAGCATACTCATGACCCGTATTCCGGCATTATCCGCAGTTATCCTGGCGATAACCGCTTTGACTGGCTGCCAGGTACTGCAACAACCTGCCCAAACCACGGACAGTCAGAAAACATCTCAGACTGAAACCGAGTCCTCCAAATCCGAACAGAAGACAGGTGAAGCGCAAGGTAATAAACCTTCCAAGCCTCCTCGCCCGGATACCATTTCTGTCAAACAGCAACTGGTACAGACACCTGCCCGTGTTGGCGGGAAACTGGTGCTTGGCTTTGCAGAAGAAGGCACACTCACTGAATACGGTCTGGTCATGAATGCCAAGATCGATACAGGTGCCGGCCGGTCTTCCATAGACGCCAGGAACATTGAGAACTTTGAGAGGGACGGTAAAAAGTGGGTTCGCTTTGATCTGCCCAGAACCAGTAAAGGCAACGTCACACTGGAATTGCCTGTCAAAGAGACCGTTCTCATCAAACGTCCCGGTGGTGAAGAGCCTCAACCTCGACCTATTGTCAACATGAACATCAAAGTAGGTGATATTACCCAGAACCTGGATGTTTCACTGAATGACCGGACCACTTTTGATTACCCTCTTCTTGTTGGACGTGACTTCCTGAAAGACATGGCCGTTGCCGATGTCGGTAAAAAGTTCATTGCCTCCGAAAAAGTTCTGGATTCCGTCAGTCGTAAAATTCCAGCTGATGGCAACCTCAGCATCAAAGAACAAATAGACAAACCTGTTGATGTTAGCGGCCTACAGCTTTTAGGCGAAAAAGAAGTAGTTCATGTCAAGGGGTTCAAGAATACGTTCAAAGCCCGGATCGATACTGGCGCCAGAACCTCATCCATTAATGCAAAAGATATAGAGTTTTTCACCAAAAATGGCGAACGCTGGGTTCGCTTCAAGATCATTAACGGTGACGAAAGCATCGCCTTCGAACGCAAGATCCAGAGAGATATCGAAATCAAGCGTCATGGTGGCCTGGAACATCAGGAGCGGGTTTCTGTTTTTATTCCAATCACACTGGGTAAAATCTCCAGAGATACTGAGTTTACCCTGACCAACCGGTCTGGCTATGACTTTCCGATCCTGATTGGTGAAAGGTTCCTGAGCAATACGGCTCTGGTAGATGTTGCCCAGCAAAATATTGCTGAGTTAAAGAAGTGAGGTTTTGAATGAAAGGACGTTTTCAACTCAGTCTGGCAGTGATCATTCTGATCGCAGCAGGTCTGGGCCTGACTTTATACAAACACTTTGCCCTGGGTTTTCCATTGACCCGGGGAGAGACAACCACTGTCTGGAGTGTCGAAGCTGAAATTCAGTTCAAAGCCGACGGTGGTCCTGCCAAGGCATCCCTGACTCTGCCCGACCAGCAGTCCGGCTTCCGAATTCTGAATGAATCCTTCGCTTCACCAGGCTATGGCATCAACCAGTTTGATGATGATGGTCAGCGTCGTGCAGAATGGAGCATCCGCAAGGCCAGTGGCATGCAGAGCCTGTTCTATAAGGTCAGTTTGCATCCGGATCGTCAACAACTGGAAGCACTGGCTCCTCCCGTTGACAAAAACGATGGAACACTAAAAGCCAAGCCCTCACTGCCAGAACCTTATCAGACGGCAGCGGAAGCCTTGCTTGAACGAGTCACCGAGCGCTCTGCTGACAGTCGCAGCTTTACCGGCACTCTGATCAAAGAGTTCACGGCCAAGCAACCCAGCCAGAACACCAACATGCTGCTAGGTATGATTGATAACCGTACCGAGTTGACTAATTTGTTGATCGATATGCTGTCCATGGCAGATATCCCGGCCCGTGTCGTTCGTGGACTTTATCTTGAAGACGGCAGGCGTCGTCAACCTATCGTCGAAATGCTGGAAGTTTACACCAATGACGGCTGGATACTCTTTGATCCGGAAACCGGCGTGTCCGGCAACCCAGAGAACTTTTTCCTCTGGCAGCGTGGTGGTAAGTCATTGCTGGATGTCATGGGTGGCACAGCTTCCCGCGTATCATTTTCCATGATTTCACAGAATGTACCTTCACGGGATCTGGCTCTTGAAACGTCCCGGGCCGATGATGCCGCCCTGGTCGATTTTTCAATCTACTCTCTGCCTCTGGAAGTACAGAATGCCTTCAAGAGTATTCTCTTGATTCCTATCGGCACCCTGGTGGTACTGATCATGCGTATTCTGGTTGGTCTGAGAACCTCCGGCACCTTTATGCCTGTTCTTATCTCTGTCGCCTTCCTGGAAACCCAGCTACTGCCCGGCCTGGTTATTTTTATCACGATTGTTTCCATTGGCCTTTGGATTCGCTCGATATTGAGTCAGCTCAACATGCTCCTTGTCGCGAGGCTGGCGGCGGTCATAATCGTCGTCATAGGGATCATGGGAGCCATGAGTGTACTCAGCTGGAAGATGGGAATTACCCAGGCCCTGACGGTGACCTTCTTCCCAATGATCATCCTGGCATGGACCATCGAAAGAATGTCCATTCTCTGGGAAGAAGAAGGACCCAAGGATGTACTCATTGAAGGGTTTGGCAGCTTGCTGGTAGCCTCCATGAGCTACCTGCTGATGTCCAACCCGATGGTAGAACACTTGACCTATAACTTCCCGGAACTGCTCTTTACTGTCCTGGGTCTGACGTTGATGCTGGGTCAATACACTGGCTACCGTCTGCTGGAACTTCGTCGTTTCAAACCTCTGGTTGGAGATTGATTCATGGAGTTCATCAAACGGTTTTTTAACAGTTTTGCCAGCCCCTCCAGCCTCCACGAGGCTGGCATTCTGAGCATGAACATGCGTAACCTGGATTATGTCATCAAATATAATCCTCGTAAGCTGCTGCCCCAGGTGGATGACAAACTCACTACCAAACGTATGGCAGAAAAAGCCGGTGTAGACGTCCCCAAACTGCTGGGCGTCGTCCAATATCAGCACGATATTAAGAATCTGGGCAATCTGCTTGAAAAACACGACAGTTTCGTGATCAAGCCTGCCCAGGGCAGCGGCGGTAAAGGTATCCTGGTCATTGTGGGTCGTGATGGTGAGCGTTACGTTAAAGCCAGTGGCGATACCCTCGAATTTGAAGACATCAACCGTCATGTCTCCAACATTCTTGGCGGCCTTTACAGTCTGGGTGGTAAAAGTGATGTTGCCATGATCGAGAGTCTGATCGTGGCCGACCCCGTGTTCAATGATTACAGTTTTGAAGGTGTCCCGGACATCCGCATGATTGTTTTTAGGGGTTTTCCCGTTATGGGAATGCTGCGTCTGGCCACCCGGGCCTCTGACGGTAAAGCCAACCTTCACCAGGGAGCTGTTGGTGTAGGACTGGATGTTGCATCCGGCAAAAGCCTCAGAGCCGTTCAGTTCGACTTACCCATCGAGAAACACCCGGACACCGGTCACAGTTTTGAAAAGCTGGAAGTGCCCCACTGGGACAAGCTACTCAAGTTGACGTCAGCCTGTTATGACATGACCGGCCTGGGTTATCTGGGCGTAGATATTGTCCTGGATGAAACCTATGGCCCATTGATTCTTGAGCTCAATGCCCGCCCCGGGTTGGCCATCCAGATCGCCAACGGCTCCGGCATTCAGCCTCGCCTGGAATTGATTGAGTCCCTGCCCAACTGGAACATATCGATAGAAGAGAAAGTCGCTTTTTCAAAAGAGCACTTTATGTCCAGCTAACACCTTTACCTTCCTTTTCATCAGGGCTTCACAGCCCTGGTGTATCCTTTGTAGACAATCCTACCTTGAGTCGAACTGACATGCCAAAAATCGAACTGATCAGCTTCAAGCTATGTCCGTTTGTTCAGCGCTCCGTTATTACTCTGCTGGAAAAGGACATTCCATTTGCTATCACCTATATCGAACTGGATGACAAGCCTGACTGGTTTCTCGCACTCTCACCCACGGGAAAAGTACCGGTTCTGAAGATTGATCAGAGCAAAGTTCTGTTCGAATCTGCGGTGATCAACGAATATCTGGATGAAATCACCCCGCCTTCACTGCACCCGAACGATCCTTTTGAAAAAGCCCAGAACCGGGCCTGGATTGAATTCGGCTCCAATCTTCTCATGACCAGTTACCGGTTCACCGTTGCATCAGATCCAGAGAAACTGGCTGAGCAGCGAAAACTGCTTGTGAATTTGCTGGTTAAGCTGGATACCGAAGTGGCCGGTCAATCCTTCTTCAACGGTAAAAGCTTCAGCCTTGTGGATACGGCCATCGCACCGATCTTCCGATGGATCGAGATTCTGGATAGACGGTTTGATACAGGACTCATGCAAGAAGCTCCAGGATTAACACCCTGGAGTAATAACCTGCTTAACCGGCCTTCTGTAAAATATTCAGTGGTGGATGACTTTGAAGATCTTTACCTCTCTCGCCTGCTCGACAGTGATGCCCAGCTACGATTCAAACTGAAAGACTGATCCATAATCACCGGGCAGAGATTTTTTTCTGCCCCCTCTCCTTCCCGCAAAGCAGCACTTCTCTCTGATTAGCTTATTTTCTTGAAAGAAATTCTATTTTCACTGCCGGACACTCTCCCCGAACATCCCCAAACATTAATTACCATCTACCCTAAAGACCTTTGACTCTGGCATTCATCGTCTTTGGAGTACTTATGAATCACTTAAGAGAGCCTGTTTTCAACGGTTTTCTCTTCATACTGTGGCTGTTATTAAGTTTCTTATTAATCCAGAACGTCTCAGCTATGCAGGTCATTGTTGAAGGGGGTCAATTAGGCAACAAAGCTGCTTATGGGGTCGCGCCCAATATTGTTCATGTGTCCGGAACCCCGGGTAAGAAAGGCCTTTACTGCGAAGGAAAAGACTGTAGCCATT
This sequence comes from Endozoicomonas sp., assembly GCF_051008435.1. Lineage (GTDB taxonomy): Bacteria > Pseudomonadota > Gammaproteobacteria > Pseudomonadales > Endozoicomonadaceae > Endozoicomonas_A. Next base: position 7,627 of record NZ_JBPCXO010000415.1, read on the forward strand.
TGATCGCAAAGAACGTTCGTGTCAATGCACCCGGTGAGTCCATCACGGTTGCAACATCGGGTAACGCTGACGTGAGCCAAACCGAAATCAAAGCAAACAAGGTCTCACTGAAAGCCGCTGACACAGCCCACCTGACCAACACGGTTATAAAAGCGGAAGAAGTCACGATTCAAGCCAAAGCCCTTTATTTGATGGCTCGCTATCAACTGAATGAATGGGAAACATCGAACACGACAAAAGGGACGGGAAGCCGTCGGAAGACTCACGACCAGGAACGTCATTTAAACGCCCATCCTTCGGTGATAGAGGCCGCCGAATCCATACACATTAACACCGGGACTCTGATGACCGAGGGGGCTTATTTACAGGCTGGAACCGAGATCACCCTCGATGCAGACCAATGGTTTTGCCTGGCCACCGTCGAGGAACATTTCGAACACCATGAAGTACAAAGGAAAAATCTCTTCAAGACCCGGCAGAAACATTGGGGAAAGCAGTGGAACGGAATCACATTAACCCGCTTGAATGCACCGTCTGTGCACCTGAATGTCGAGCGAATAGAGGCGCAAGTGGGCATTGTCCCGGGGGACGCTCTTGAAACGGCGCTGGATCGACTGACAGCGAGTTATCCGGAGCTGGCTTTTCTCAATCGAATTCGGGATGACCGCACCCACTGGGAGACGATAGAAACCACTTACCGGGAATGGAAACAAAAGCATGAAGGCCTGTCCCCGCTGGCAGCGATCATTATCGGTTCGGCAGTATCGGTGGCGACCTATGGTGTGGGGGCTTCCTTGTTGCCGGCGAGTCTCGGTACCAGCGTAATGGCCACCAATGCCGCGAATGCCCTGTTTTCCTCACTGGTGGCCCGTGGTTCAGTGGCACTGGCCAACCATGGGAGCAATGTCAGTGCGGCTTTGGAGGAAGTCTTTTCAAAAGCATCTCTGGAGTCGGTTGCTGTTGAAACCATTACCGGGATTGCCATGGGGGCTTTCGATGTGAGTTATCGACTGACCCCCGATGCCCCCCTGGCCCTGCAGGTTCATGATTCACTGATCAGGGTGCCCACCCGCGCCGGGGTGACAACGGTGATCAAAGGGGGCTCCCTGGGAGATGCCCTGGAGGACGCGGCCCGCAGAGAAGGTTTCAGCCAACTGGCCGCGCAACTGAATTACTATGCCGGGCACTTTGCCCAGACCCAGGGCTGGGAAGACGACAGCGTAGAAAAAATCGCCCTGCACTCAGCCACGGGGGCTTTCTATGGCATGTTGCGGGATGGCCAGCCTCTCGCCGGAGCGGCTTCAGGAGCTGCGGCACAAGCTGTGAACCTGATCAAGTCAAGTTGGGATGATGATGAAAACTGGGGAGATGAACCGCCCTTGCTGCCGACCTTCTCGCTCACTCCTGAACGGGAAGAAGCGGTTTATTCGAAGGTTCTGGAAGTATTAAGCACGCTGGGGGCCGCCTTGGCCGCCCAGGCAGCGGGAGGGAACCCGGAAACCGGGGCAGAAATAGGCCAGGCTCAGGAGCACTATAACCGGCAATTGCATCCGGATGAAACCAGCCAGCTGTGGCAAAAAATCGAAGGCAAGACCCTGGATGCACAACAACGATACAAGGCGGCTGCGTGCTATATCACTCATTGTTCCCGAGGGGTACTGGAAACGGACAAGGATTACGAGCTTTTAAAAAGTTGGGAGCAAAGTGGAGCGCTCTTTGGTCAGGAAATCTGGGAACTTCAGGCCACCGGCCTGTTCACTTTCGCAACCGACAACCCTCTCAAGGAGGCCTGGAGCATCAACCAGGCGCAAAGCATCGCTCAGGTGATACTCGGGGGGTGGAAAGTTTCAGGAGCCATGATTTTGTCGGTGGCTCCCCCGGATACCGATTTCCTCAGAAGCGAGCTGCGAAAAGACACCGAGCCTCAGTCGTTTTGTCAGGCAGGCAGCTGCGCTGGCGACTTTGAACTGAATTACGATGGTTCTTTATTGGCTGCCTGAACCTTTGCAGCTACGTTGCCAGAGGCGAGTTGGTCAGAGTTAACGGGGAAACTGATTAAACCCTTTAGCGTGAATCCCGGCTTCTTCGTGATAGGCTTGTTATTCTCAGCTGAAAGCACCTCCACCCTTGCTGATCGAAAATTAGTCCAGGAAACCCTCACTTACCAGAGTGACAACGAGCACGGGCAACCCGTCTACACCGACAGCTTGGGCAAGCGGCTGGAGGTGGTTGTAATGGACAGGGACAGTTTTACCCTGCCGAATGGCTTTAAGGGCACCTGGTTGCCGCAACACGGAGAGCCACCGAAGGCGACAGAGTATCCTGCCGACGTACCGGTAGAAGCGGGTGTTTACCCACTCCCAGAAGATAAGAGCTTGCCGATCCACTTCAGCCGGGAAGCCGATCAGCGACAGGGGCTGATTCTAGAGCATCCGGGTACCGGTGAAAGGGTGTTGATTTATTACTCAAGCGGTACTGATGATGGAAAAGTTACTGTTGAACAACTCAGCAAGAATCCAATGAAGCCTCTAGATCAGGTGAAATTTGATAGAGATAATTTCGATTGGAGTTGGACGTTACCCTCTGAAGTTGTAGATCGTATACCGAAAGAATGGGCTGGTGGGATTCCAACAAAGAAAGGGACAGGATGGCGTTGGCACAACCCGGAAAATGCCAATGATGGAATCAGGATTGATAAGGGTAATCCTGATGCAGATGATCAACATAAAACTCAAAGAGTCGATCACGTTATTGTAAATAAATCAGGCAAAATAATTGGACGAAGTGGTAATCCAATAGACGGTGCAATACAAGAAAATGCTGTAGATGCACATATTCCGTTGAGTGAATACGTAAATTGGAAAAATTGGTATACGCCCTGAAAAAAAACAGATTTAAATATTAATATGGAGAATAGTATTATGAAGTTAACTAATTTAAGACGAAGACAGGAATTGATCTGGATATTGGAAGATCTTTCCGACTCAGATTATCAAAAGGACTATTGGTTAGGTAATAAAAAGAATGTGAATCGAATTGATGATTTCGATTCATCTGTGCACTTTCTTTTTGATGATACGTTACTTGCAGAGGATGTTGAAAAAGAAATAGGTAATTGCTTAAGGGATGAAAATGAAGCGAACGCTGTTCAATCTGTCTGTGATACGATTGATCTTATTTTTGACAAATATGGCATGTCAGAAACAGATCGGCATTACATAGAGTGCGAGGAATGGTCAAGTGTCTTAAATGCTGCCGCTCATGCTTTGAAACTCATAGCAGGTAAAGACTATCAACCGTCAAATAGAGGTAAAAGAATATTCAGTGATAACAAGGCCTGATTCTGGAGCATCCGGGTACCGGTGAAAGGGTGTTGGTGTATTATTCCCAGATCGACGGGCTAAGCGTTGATCACGATGGGAGAGTGGTTCTGGATTTGTTCGGCGGGAAACATTCGATGAACCCCGGTGCAATCAACTTGGATACAAGGGCTGAATCAGGGATTAGAGGTTCGGCAATGGATTTGCCTATTGGTTCAAAAACAGTGGATCGCATCATTACCAGCAACCCGTATATACCGGACGTAGCTACAAGGACAAAAAGCATCATGGATTGGTTGCCAGAGGCGGCCAGAGTGTTGAAACCCGGAGGAGAGCTTTATATCAATGCCTTTGGTTCGAACAGGTATGGAAAGCTACCAAAACTGGAAGTCCTGAAGGAACTGGATTTAGAGGTTGTTATGGAGAAAGCTCCATTAATGGAAAAATTTCAGGGTCAGGAATTTTTCAACACTAAGGGGGGAGCTCTAGAACAGCAAAGGATGAAGAGTACCGTACTAAGGAAGAGAGGAGGTTCAGAATGATTACCTATCGAGGATTTTTCGACAAGTTTGACGTGTGGCAGAGCACTTTCGGAAAGCCAACCAAGGACGGCAATGATTTGTTGGTGCCAGCTATTGAGCTTTGGTTAAGTGGCGATCATCCATTGGTGCAGTACGGCCAGATAGCCACAGGAATCATGCGGTTTCGCCGGGTTATCAGCTCCAAACGAGAGGTTTCGCCTTATGTGGGTGATAGCTTTGGGCCAACTGTTGTTGTTGATGATGGGCCATTCAACCTGACCAGAAAGGACATTTGTGAGAGCGGTTATTTCATTGAGGGAACGATAACAGAGCCGCATGGTGGCGTTGGTGAATGGATAATCAAGGCTGACGATTTTGAGTTTGAGTGTGAAGGTGTTTATGACCTGAAGTTGATTCCAGGAGGATGCGAGTATTTGAATTACCGGACGATTGAAGACGCCATAAAGCAAGCCTCTGCAGGATAGGCACTCATGGCCGCATAGCTGCAATCAGTGCCAGATTTTTCCAGCCTTTGGGCAGTCAAGTCTCCACTAGACCCGTTAAGCACGCTGGGGGTCGCCGTAGCCGCCCAGGCAGCGGGAGGGAACCCGGAAACCGGGGCAGAAACAGGCCAGGCCCAGGAGCACTATAACCGGCAACTGCATCCGGATGAAACCGGCCCGCTGTGGCAAAAGATCGAAGGCAAGACGATCGATGCACAACAACGATACAAGGCGGCTGCATGCTATATCACTCATTGTTCCCGAAGGGTGCCGGAAACGGATAACCCTCTCAAGGAGGCCTGGAGCGTCAACCAGGCGCAAAGCATCGCTCAGGTGATACTCGGGGGGTGGAAAGTTTCAGGAGCCATGATTTTGTCGGTGGTTCCCCCGGATACCGATTTCCTCAGATTAATGGGTACAACAACAATCCATTTGTGAAATTACCTGATAACGATGTTCTTGAAAGCTTGAATCTTGAAGTGGTTTTTAAGAATGAGCCATTATTGGAAAGGTTTGCAAATCAAGAATTCCATTACACAGATGGTGGAGATTTACGAAAGGATAAAATTAGCCCGAATATTTCATGAAAGGAGGCAAGTTCCGCCCAATCACTTGATATGATGGGGTCGACCAAAAAAATGCTTCGGAAAAAGCAAACCGGAACTTGCCATGCCCAAATCTACACAAGAACAGCTTCGTTTTCACCCATCAAAT
>NZ_JBPCXO010000416.1:0-4788 GCF_051008435.1 Endozoicomonas sp.
TTCAACAGGCCATGAATGACGTGTACTTTACTACCAAGCAGGAAATTAGAACCCTATGACCCTCTATCCTTCGGATGCCTACTCAGACAATTCTATGTTGAGAAAGGCATCATGAAATTTTGCTAACACTGTTCAGTTCTACCCTAAAGCCAGTGAATGTTTCACCTTAGCGATCTTTCGATCTACAGATGCCATACAAACTCTCCAATAGAGCGATTCCCAGTTTCAACCGTTCAGGCCTTCCTGAGATTTCAGTACTATGCCTTCTGCTGACTTCTGTACTGCGGTCACACAGGATTGCTCCTGTGTCAGTTGTTCCTTCAACACAGTACAGACCTCCCGAGGTAAGACACTTAACTTTCACTGCGTAAACGCCCAATTTATAAAACGTATTCCGATTGCAGATGGAGGGCTTAATGGTCACGTGCCCACTGCCCCGAATACGTCACACCTCATATTGGGTTTCTGTTCGTCGCCCCGCAGTTTTACGTTGGGCTTCCTCCAGACCCTGCCTCGCGACAACGCCCTTGCCCTTTCGCTAACCTTCGGCTCTGCGAATACCTGGTAAGAGGACTTTCACCTCTCTAGTTAAGTGCCATGCTCGGCACACACGCCCCCATCATGCGCCGCCGTAGGCGGTCGCATGGATGGGCTTGTTAGGTGTATTTAGCTGGCAAGTACTGCTGAAACAATAAACGAAATGCAACCAATGAAAACCATAATATAGTGAAGCTTTAACATGTGTCTTTGATTTTGTGTTGTATTGTTTAATATGATTTCACTTTCAATATTGTTTTTTAATTTTGGGAAAAGACAATATTGCCCCCATACCATAAACCTATTTGCTGAGAACAGAAAGCCATAATCGTAATCGGCACCATCGATTTTTTCGGCGAGTTTTTTATAGTACTTTCGATAAAACACAATTGAATTAATGAGTGCAATTATAAAGGATAATAACCCAATACTAGCAGTGGCTGCTTGAAATAATTCAATGTTCATTAGTTTGATACTTCATAAACAAAATTGCCGAAGTTTTCTGTAGCCTTACCTCCAACTTTTGAACCCGCATAACCACCCGCAGCACCCGCAGCTACTGCACACCATAAAAAACTACTCCCACCACTCGGCAAACCAAAGACCAAGCTGCATGTAACATAACTTGCCGCAGTACCGCCTAGCATCCCGCCCGCAATACTTCCGCTCACTTTCATGGGCTCAACAATCTTTGCTCGGGAACACATTTCTTCGTTTGAATTTGTTGAGCAAGCTTTATGTATATTAGAGACTCCACCTGCTACATCCAAAGCCATAGATGCATATCCAAGTCGAGAGAAGTTTTTGGCAACTTTTGCAAGTTTACTGTAGTTTGAAGAAAACTCCTTAATTGCTGGTAACTATTCAGCACCCCTGATGATTTTGCAGGGATAAAAGGTTTTGGTTATAAGCCATGCCACACTTGAGTTTCAGAGGTACAAATATGCTGTACTTTCGTTTATCTCGTGGGTTGTTGCGGCAATATGGTGTGGAAAGTCAGCTTTTTAGGTGCATTTTTCGTCAAAAACTCCTTTTTCAGAAAGCTAAACGATCAGACAGCTTTTTCTACCCCTTGTGCGGTAAGCATTTCAGCACCACCCATTTCCAGCAGGGGGTACTGAATAGTTACCACCAGAGAGGTGGGGCTAGAATCATGAAAGACTCTAATAGAAGTATTTTTCCTGAATATATGTCGCGAGATGAGATTGAAAAAACGGTTCGACAGGCATACCGGTACGGTAAACGTTTCAAAACTCAAGAGAATCGGATTCTTGTGCATGGTAATGGCATTGATATCTGGATCGATAAAACAACCAAGGCAATTACGTCAGCGTACCCACGTAAACGGGGGCTAAAATGAGCAGAATCTCAATTTATACAGAACCAAACTCTTATATGAGATCTGAAGGTATAAGTAAAATGATTACAGGAATCATTTCATTTGACCTTACGGACTACCAATTTCCCGAAAAAGAATGGGATGATTGTATTGTTATAGTGTTAGGTTGGTGGCTTGGCGTATTAATCAGACTTAAAAAAGGCGCTTCTGAGGAAGAAGAACTGTTATATATGGATGGTGCATATTCAGTCACGGTGAAAAATCTGAATAATTCCATGTGCCGTCTTCGCTTTATAGAAGGGTATACTGATGTTTTAAAAACGATCGATTTGTATCCGCTTCCTGACTTGGCAGACAGTCTGCTCTCTGCAGCGCAACAGGTTTACTCTGCTTGTCTGGATCATCAGTGGAAAAGTGATGATGTTGATCTTTTAGAAAAGCGCATAGACCAACTGTCAGAGCTATACCCTGACCTTGGAACAGAATGCCAGGGTTAGTGGGGTTGTCTATAGAACGCTTAATGCCGTGACAAGAAAAGTGCCTCGCGGACAATATTGAATGACTGCCAGAGTCGGTTAAATCATCTTTTACAACAGAGCTCAGAACTGAAAGATGAAAAGGCAGCTCTGGGTGAGGAACATGAAGCTTACCTTCAGGCAAAAAATGGTCTCAGAACTCGTATAGAAACCATGCAGGCAGAGCTGGACAGCATCCAGCCGGTAGCGGGACACTGTCGTGCTGATGACTGCCCGAGGCTGGGTTTTCCCCAGGCAGGGTTGGATGATTTTGCCCATACTGTGGGTGATGCCTATTTGGCCATGGCGGGGCCAGGAGGTAAGCTCAAGACTGGGAAGAAAGTGGCTGATGCGGTTGCTAAACTCAAACCCATCAACCTGCCGTCATGGCGCAAAATTGAAATCGACATGGATCATATTGTGTCTGGTCACCAGAGAGGTGGGGCTAGAATCATGAAAGACTCTAATAAAAGCCTTTTTCCTGAATATATGTCGCGAGATGAGATTGAAAAAACGGTTCGACAGGCATACCGGTATGGCAAACGTATTGAAACTCAAGAGAATCGGATTCTTGTGCACGGTAATGGCATTGATATATGGATCGATAAAGCAACCAAGGTCATCAAGTCAGCGTACCCGAAAATGAGAAATTAATATGAGCAGAATTTTAATTTATACAAATCCAGATTCCTATAAGGTGTATGGGAGTATAAGTAAAGCGGTTATAGGTATCATTTTATTTGACCTTGCAGGCTATCAGTTTCCCGGAAAAAACTGGGACGACTTTATTGTTACAATTATGGGTTGGTGGCTTCGTGCAATCATTGATCTCAAAACAGGTGCTTCCAAAAAAGAAGACCTGTATTTCATGGATGGTCCGTTCTTAGTCACTGTTGAAAAACGAAATGCATCTATGTGCAGTCTTTATTTTATAGAAAGGGATATCGCTGTTTTAAAAGCTGTTGATCTATATCCGCTCGATGATCTGGCAGACAGTATGCTCTCTGCAGCGCAACAGGTTTACTCAGCTTGTCTGGAACATCAGTGGCAAGACGAAGACAAGGATGTGAAAGACCTGAAAGAGCGCATAGACCAGCTGTCAGAGCTATACCCTGACCTTGGAACTGAATGCCAGGGTTAGTGGATTCGCCTATAAAATGCTCAATGCCATGACAAGAAAAGTGCCTCGCGGACAATATTGAATGACTGCCAGAGTCGATTAAGTCATTCTGATCCGTTACAGTGTCCCCATTCAACTCTCATGCCTCCTTTACCCTGCTATACCCATTGGACTTCAAGGTGCTACTAGGCGACAAGAGAGCGAATCCCCGTGAGCCTTCGAGTAGTAGGTGATTGGGGTGAGCGAGCGCTGACAACAACGTAGCAACTTGAAAGGCGATGGGTATACTCATTCATTAGAAGGCCCGTTGGGCGGCATTTCCATAGAACCAGACAAATAATCACGGAGCATACCATGTCAGTTTTGAGAGTCGCTGTGAACGGAGCCAAAGGCAAGATGGGACAAACAGTGGTTGAGTTTGTCCAAAATCACAGCCGTCTGGAACTGGCCACCTCCATAGATTTGGGTGACGATCTGGCTGCAGAAGTCAAAAACAGCTCCGCCGATATTGTGGTTGACTTCACCCGTCCGGAAATCCGCATGGAAACCGTGAAGAACACTTTGTTCTCCGGCGCATCCGCCGTAGTCGGCACAACCGGCTTTACGCCGGAAGACCTGGAAACCATCCGGGGCTGGATCAAGGAAACCGGCAAGGGTTGCTTTATTGCTCCTAACTTTATTGTGGGTAACGTGCTGATGCAGCAGTTTGCCAAACAGGCTGCTCGTTATTACGAATACGCTGAAATCATTGAGTACCACCACGAACAAAAAGTCGACTTCCCTTCAGGCACTGCAGTGAAAACCGCTGAACTGATGAGTGAAGAGCGTAAAAAATTCAACGTTGGTACTAATGATCAGGTTGCCAACATTGACGGTTCACGAGGGGGGGATTACCAGGGAATCAAGCTTCATGCTGTTCGCATGCCCGGCTTTGTAGCCTCTCAGGAAGTCATTCTCGGTGACAAGGGTCAGTACATGACAATCCGTCATGACTCCATCGAGCGTACCAGCTATATGCCAGGTATCCTGATGGCCAGTGAATACATCCATGACAAGGCTGAACTGGTTTATGGCCTGGAACATATTCTCTGACTAACCCGGATATTTCATAAACTGCCCCGAATCTCGCGCAGGCATTTGTCGCTCGAAAGGATTTTGCGAAGGAGTGCCGTACCGGGGAGTACGGTCGACTGAGTAAAACTCCCTTAGAGCGGTAATGGGCAAGTGAGAGCGGGAGCATGTTTATGAAATATCCGGGCTAGCCTTTATCACGACTG
>NZ_JBPCXO010000417.1:0-32819 GCF_051008435.1 Endozoicomonas sp.
TCTTCGCTCATGGCTGTTCTTCGCTCATGGCTGTTCTTCGCTCATGGCTGTTCTTCGCTCATGGCTGTTCTTCGCTCATGGCTGTTCTTCGCTCATGGCTGTTCTTCGCTCATGGCTGTTCTTCAACAAGATCAGGGGGCGTAAAACACCTCAACATCATCATCGTCGTCGTCATCATCCTTAGCCGCTTTTTCAGCTTTCTTGGCCAGACGATACTGCTTTCTCTCTTCTGCCAGTTCACGCATGCGGCCACGAGCTTCTTCTTCAAGCTTCTGACGAACTTCGGTTTCCTGAGCCGCCATTTCAGCATCTTCGCTCTCTTGAAGATTACGCTCCTCGATATAGGTCATCAGATCCTGAGCCAGCTTCTCCGTACCCTGCGAGGAAATGGCAGAGACCTGATAAACAGGACCTTCCCACTCTAATTCGGAGACAACCCGGTCACAGACTTCTTTCTGCTGATCCTCCGGCAACAAGTCGAGCTTGTTCAAAACCAGCCAGCGCTCGCGCTCGGCCAAAGCCGGGCTGAAACTCTTCAGCTCATCCACAATCGCATTTGCCACCTGTACAGGATCGCTCTCATCAAACGGCGCCACATCGACCAAATGAAGGAGTACACGACAGCGAGAGAGGTGTTTCAGGAAGCGAATCCCCAAACCTGCACCCTCGGCAGCCCCTTCAATCAGACCTGGAATATCAGCAATAACAAAGCTGCGATGCTTCTCCACACTCACTACACCCAGATTAGGCACCAGGGTAGTGAAGGGATAATCAGCTACTTTTGGTTTGGCGTGGGACACAGAGCGGATAAAGGTGGATTTGCCCGCATTAGGCATACCCAGCAGACCTACGTCTGCAATCACCTTAAGCTCCAGTCTGAGCGCTCGTTCTTCACCCAGAGAGCCTTTAGTGGTCTGCCTGGGCGCGCGATTCACACTGGATTTAAATCGGGTATTACCCAGACCGTGCCAACCACCGTGAGCCACCAGCAATTTCTGACCCACATGAGTCAGATCACCAATCACCTCTTCGGTTTCGTCATCCACCACTGTTGTACCAACGGGTACAGGCAATTCCAGATCCTGTCCCTTGGCACCGGAGCAGTTACGGCCACGACCCGACTCACCACTCTCAGCCTGATAGTTACGCTGATAGCGATAATCCACCAGCGTATTCAAGTCGTTCTCGGCAACCACATAAATGCTGCCACCGTCACCACCATCGCCACCGTCAGGACCACCTTTGGCAACGTACTTTTCACGCCTGAAACTCAGGCAGCCATTGCCACCCTTGCCAGCCTGAACCTTGATGGTGGCTTCATCGACAAACTTCATTCAAAACCTCCCGCAGCAATGGCTCCAAACGGCCAATGCCTGCAGATAAATACTTATTTCAATGCCTGCAGCGAATGAAAGTACTTATCTCCAGACACTCAACCTCAGGAGTCTACACCACTCAAATCACTTTACGCATATACAAGAAAGCCCCGCCAAAAAGCGGGGCTTTCCCATGGTGCCACCCCCAGTAAGGGGCTGACACCTGAAGTACTGTTACGCAGCTTCGATGCGAACGTACTTGCGCTTCTGAGGACCTTTAACCTCAAAAACAACCTTGCCGTTAGCCTTGGCGAACAGGGTATGATCCTTGCCAATACCAACGTTTTCACCAGCGTGGAACTTAGTGCCACGCTGACGAACCAGGATGTTACCTGCGTTTACTACCTGACCGCCGAAACGCTTAACGCCAAGGCGTTTACTTTCTGAATCGCGACCGTTACGAGTAGAACCACCAGCTTTTTTGTGAGCCATGCTGCTCTCCTTTTAGCTCAGTCTGACAGCCGGCTACCACACCAGATGCAGACCTTAGAAGTATTCAACGGACCGTTTCCAGTCCATCAGCTATGCCTTTTAAAAAGGACTAATAATTAACCAGCGATGCTGGTAATTTTCAGCTCAGTGAACCACTGACGATGGCCCATCTGCTTACGGTGGTGCTTACGGCGCTTGAACTTGATGATCTTGATCTTTGGACCACGACCATGAGCTACAACTTCAGCAGTAACTTTGGCACCTTCAACAACAGGAGCGCCAATTTTAACGTCTTCACCGTTAGCTACCAGCAGAACGTCGCTAATGTCCAGGTTCTCACCTGCAGCTACGTCCAGTTTTTCAACCTTGAGGGTTGTGCCTTCAGCAACACGGTACTGCTTGCCGCCAGTTTTGATAACTGCGTACATATTAATCTCCGAAAATCCTAAATAGCCTTTTTGTCAAAGGCATCCGGCGAGATCGAGGTTTATTCAAAAGAATGGAACCAAGGTACTCAGACCGGAATTTTCAATACTATCTACGTCTATCTGATCATCACTTCCAGATGGGCTGCGCCGCATAAGCTTTTGGTCAAACTCTGAGTCAGAGCCCAAAAACATGACAAAATGGACCGCCGCCCGGATTCTCAGCCAGATTGTTAGACAGGGGCGCAAATATTAAGGAATTGCAACCCTTCTGGCAAGCCCGTTTTTACTATGCTCTGCCCCATTGCGTTAACTCACTAAAGATACGGTTATGAATGACTATTATCCGAGAAACCTCAACGGGATATCCGACAGGCCCTCGCGGTTCTTGTGGCCCGATGGCAGCCAGCTGTTAATTAATCTGGTACTAAATTACGAAGAAGGCAGTGAAAGAAACATTCTGGACGGTGATCCGGCGTCTGAAAACTACCTGTCTGGCTTTACGGCCCTACCTTCCCTGACCGGTGAACGTCATTATTCCAGTGAGAGCCTCTTCAATTACGGCTCCCGTTCAGGTTGCTGGCGACTGCTGAGGATATTCCAGACCTTCAATGTACCTATTACTGTTTTTGCTTGTGGCCAGGCTCTGGAACGAAACCCTGCTTTTGCGAAAGCGCTGGGAGAAAGCCCCCATGAAGTAGCTGGCCACGGTTATCGCTGGATCGATTACCGGGCCTTCAGAACAGAAGATGAGGCTGTTGATATGAGCCGATGCCTGCAAAGTATTGAGACACTGACAGGCAAGAAAGCCTCAGGCTGGTACACGGGACGTAAAAGTATCAACACACGGAGATTAGTAATAGAAGCAGGGCTTCTCTATGACAGTGATGACTATTCCGGCGATTACCCCTGGTGGCTTTCTGTCAAAGAAAACAAACATCTGGTGATTCCTTATACCCTGATAAACAATGATTGCCTTTATGGGACCAGCCCGGGCTGGAGCTCACCCGTCCATTTCCTTGATCACCTCAAAGCCACCTTTGACAGCCTTTATCATGAGGAGAGTGGTTTATCTCGAATCATGTCGGTAGGGCTGCATAGCAGAATCTCGGGACACCCCGGCCGCAGCGAGGCCATTCGTCTGTTTATCGAATACGCCCTGGCACACTCCAAAGCCAGGTTCATTACGAGAGAAGAGCTTGCGCTGCAATGGCTAAGACAGTGCCCAGTCAATCTCCAACGGGCAGAAACGGCCGGCTAACACTATTCTTTCTGCATCTGATTGAGTGATCGAGCGCCAAGTGCCTATGAAACACCGTCTTGAAATCATTACCTTGAATCAAGAAGAAACCCGGATCATGTTTGACTGGGCCAGGCAGGAAGGCTGGAATCCCGGCCTGCAGGACGCCTCAACACTCTATAAAGCCGCTCATGGACATGGAGCGCTGCTGGGTATCAAACAGGACAACAAACTGGTTGGAGTATCGGCTGTATTCAACCACAGTCACCTCTTTGCTTACTTTGGACTGTATATTGTTCATCCGGATTTCAGGGAACAGGGGCTGGGGTTTGAAATGACTCGTCATCGCCTGCATCTTGCTGGCCAGAGAAACATTGCTCTGGATGGGGTAATCGACGAGTGCCCGACTTATAGAAGAACCGGTTTTCGCATGGCCCACAAAACACCCCGTTTCTGCTTTCAGACTCTACAAGCTCACCCTGGCGGGAACCTTACGGCTCTTAAGGACATTACTCTGATAGAGTTGCTGGATTACGAACAACAGGGCCTTTTCCCCTGTCGCCGCAAGGCCTACCTGAAAGCATGGCTCACCCAGAAAGATGCGATAGGTTACTGTTCGATGGATGATAATACCGTACAGGGTTACGGCGTCATGCGACCTTGCATAGAAGGCTACAAGATAGGCCCATTGTTTGCTGATACTCCTGACATTGCCAGAGACATACTCCAGGCATTACTGGCAGAAACCAGAGGCGCTTCGGCGTATTGCGATATACCAGAGCCTAATGAAAAGGGCTTGCAACTTTTTGAATCTCTGGGGGGACAAAAAACCGACTTTGAAACCATAAGAATGTACAACGGCTACGAACCGGACCTGGACTACTCCAGAATCTTTGGTCAGACATCACTGGAAGCCGGGTAGTATTGAGCTCCAAAGACTTTTATCTGCCCGATAACATTTATAGGATCATTACTGTTTATTCACCCGGAAAACTCATAGAGCCGATTTGATCTGGGTGAGAACTGTGAAAGATCGGTCATGTCTGCTTTCTGGCATGGACGAAAATAAACGTCATTCGCTCGTCGGCTTCTTGCTAGCACTTTTTCAGCATACGACGCTATAAATCTAAACAGTATCCAGACAAAGTCTTTTACTCACCTGCCGGCCATCTCGCCTCAGTCTAAGCTTGTCTGATACTGGCCAAATTTGCATGCGAGAACTAACCTTTTTGTTCGAGCCAACAAGCGATAGGTTCAGCTGCTTATCGCTCAGGGCGGGAAACCCCATCCACCCTGGTAAAGCCCATTAGCCACTCTGAAGAAGTCCAGACTGAACAATGCAAGGCCCACTGTCTGAAGAGCATTTTGATGCCTACCTCACTCCATTGTCGGAAGAGGCTCCCGCCGGCGAGTATCTCAAAGGCAATAAGGCACTCTATCGCTCGCTTCGCAATGCTTACAACATTGCCCAGACCAGCTTTCATAAGCTGTCCATGAATCCTGACCCTCAGGAGCTGGATGACCTGAAGTTGATCAACAGCGAAAACTGGCAGGCGCTCGAAGAACTGCTGCTGGACTGCCTGAAAAATCACTCCCGGGACCTGGAATGCATGTCCTGGCTGGCTATTGCCCAGATGTTTAGCAGCACACCTTATGCCAGGCTGAATACGACCCTGAAGCTGGTCGACCAGTCCCTGAAAGCCTTTTGGCCTCAGATCCAACCCTGGCTTCCAGACAACAAGTTACAAACTGAAAATCCGGAAAATGAACGTGCAGAGCATCATCACAAGATCCTGCAAAGGTTACTGGGGGAATCAGACACCACCTGCCCACTGATTCCACCGCTGTGTATGTTACCCCTGGTTGGCGACATCGATTTCTCCAGATATCAGAGAGAGCGGTCCAGCCTTCCTGAGCTAAGAGAAATGGCGGTTTCTGCACTAAGCAGTGAAAGAACTTCTGTTGTTGAGAAAATAAAAGACATTCTTCAAGTGTCTAAAACACTGGATGAGCTGGACAAGACTCTGGAGACACTTCTTAAACCCTACTCCATCCCTGCTCCCGGCAGTGAATACCTCAGAAAACAGTTGGACAACAACCTCTCAGCTCTTAAAGATTTGGTTGGCGATACCATTACTCCTTGGCCTTCCATACAGTCAGAAGCCCCTCATGCGCATGCTCTTCCAACCATCAGCAGCACGGGTGATGAACCAGAAGTTGAGAATCCCACATCTGCGAAGCCAGCTGAGCAAACGACATCTATATTTCAGTTCAATGAAAAAGGCTTTAACCGGGATCAGGCTTTTCATCAGCTCAGAATGCTGGCTGATTTTTTTCAACAAACCGAACCCCAAAGCCCTGTGTCGTACATTCTGGAAAAAGCCATTCGCTGGGGCTATACCCCCCTACCACAGCTGATGAACGAACTCCTTCAGGGTAATGACCAGTTTCTGAGCCGAATTACCGAGCTGACTGGAATGAACCAGATAGAGAAAGCCTTGATCCCCGGTATACCTGCACCGGAGCATTTCAAAGCACCGGCATCAGTAACGACCCAACCGGATATTCCACCTCCGGAGGCACCCCGGGAGGCACCCCGGGAGGCACCTCAGGAGGCACCTCAGGAGAGCCTGCAGGAACCCGTCATCAGCAATGAAAACAGAGTGGAGTCTGACAAAACCGTGGACTCAACTGATAGCCAGAATACCAGCACCTCACCCGTCAACATTGCAGGTCTGGACATCAGTAACCTGAATGATCTGAGCTGAACCACAGATATTCAGACAATCCGGCCGACTGGCACCTGGAAATATCAGGACCTGAGGCAACCCTGTTAAGCGACACGTTTTTAGTGATAACGCGAGTAGTCAGAGGTTTTTGGATATGGCCAATATGTACATGAAGCTGGGCGAAGCCCAGAGCAAAGGTGATGCAACCGCCGAGTATTCCGGGGGTGACAATGTCGGAGGTAAAGGCTGGTTTGCCATTCGCTCATTCAGCTGGGGAGCCACCCGGGCCGTAACAATGGACATTGGTAACGGCATGAACCGGGATTCAGGCATGATCGCCATGAACGAGATCACTGTCAGCAAAGAGCTCGATGGCTCCTCTGAAAACATTCTGTCCCACCTTTATGTACCCGGCGATGAAGGCGACACGATCGATATTATTGTCACCAAACCAGACCGCTCAGGTCAGGGCGCACAGGTGTATCTTCAGCTGCAGCTCACCCACGGCAGAATTGTGAATTACAGCCTCAGTGCCTCCGATGGGGCAACCCCCTTCGAGAGTCTCGCCATTGCCTACAGCAAGGTCAAGGTCAAACACTGGAATGAAGGTGAAGGCGGCAAACTTGAACCCGGTGGTGATGTCACATACGACCTGCCAACTGGTAAAGCCGAATCTCACTCCAATAAAGGGTAACCCCTCTCATTGAAAGGTTAATGACTTATGGCCTTGAATACGCAGCACAAACGAGTCAGCAAGAATCGGGTAAGCATTACCTATGACGTGGAAACCAATGGCTCTCTGGAAAAACGGGAACTGCCTTTTGTTACCGGGGTAATTGGAGAGTTTTCCGGGGACAAGCCAGAGGAAGAAAAAGAGAACGTTGATTTTCGCAAGTTTGTCGACATCAACAAGGACAACTTTGACACGGTCATGACCACCATTGATCCGCAGTTAAAGCTGAAAGTGGATAACCGACTGAGTGATGACAATACCGAATTTGCTGTCGACCTGAAGTTCCAGTCAATCAGGGATTTCGATCCCGCCAACTTGGTAGAACAGATTGAACCCCTGCAGAAACTCCTGAAAGTCAGAAATCAGCTCAGGGAATTACTGGCCCAGGCAGACCGCTCCAGAGACCTGGAGAAACTGTTGAAAGAGGTTTTGCAAAGCACCGATGCCCTGGCAGGCTTATCCGATGAACTGGGTATTAAACCCGAACAGCCCCAGGACGGAGACAAGCCTGAATCCGGGGAGGGTTCATGATGAATACTGAAGCAAAAAGTGAATCCGCTCAGGAAACCGAACAGACGGAAGAAACCCTCAGCATTCTGGATCGTGCCATCGAAGCCACACATCAGGTCACGCCTGACACCACCAAAGAGCTCCTTGGTACGCTGACAGAACAGGCTATGTCAGGCACAGTGACCTGGAGCAAAAACCTTACCAGCACCATCGACAAGGCAGTGAAATCCCTTGATCAGACGTTGTCTGCCCAGCTGGCCGAGATCCTGCACGATGAAAAGTTCCAGAAGCTGGAAGGATCCTGGCGGGGACTTAACAAGCTGGTGCGTAACAGCGAGTTGGGACCACTGCTAAAAATCAAGATGCTGGATATTAACAAGGATGAGTTAATGGATCAGTTTGAAGACGCTCCTGCAGTGGACAGAAGCCGCCTTTTCAATATGATCTATCAGCACGAGTTTGGTACTGCAGGGGGGGAACCTTATGGCGTACTGCTGGGAGATTACTCTTTCAGCCATAGCGACGAAGATATGGCCCTGCTTCGATACATCGGTGAGGTAGCGGCAGCGTCTCACACTCCCTTCGTGGCTGCAGCGGCCCCTACCTCTCTGGGCATTGACGACTTTCAAACGCTGAACGAAGGCAAACCGGTGGCTCCGGGATTTTCTTCACCCGCCTATGCCAGCTGGAATGCTTTCAGGGATAGCGATGATGCCCGATATGTTGCCCTGACCATGCCAAGAACCCTGTCACGCCAGCCCTATGGTCAAGCCTCCAGTCCAGTCAAAGCTTTTGATTTTGAAGAATTTGAACTGTCTGCAGATGGTCAGAGGCGCCCTCAAAAAGGCACTGACAGCTTTACCTGGAGCAATGCTGCATACGACATGGGGTTGTTGATGCATAACGCCTTTACTGCCTTTGGCTGGTGTACTGCCATCAGGGGGCTGGAGAACGGAGGCAAAGTCGAAAATCTCCCTTCTTACACCTATAAGTCCGCAGCAGGCGACCTGATTCAGCAATGTCCCACCGAAGTGAATCTGACCGATGAACGGGAAAAGGAATTGTCAGATCTGGGTTACCTGCCTCTGGTCCACTATAAAAACTCAAACTTCGGTGTATTTATGGGGGCTCAAACCATGCAGCGCCCGAAAGAGTATGTGGATCCCGAAGCCACAGCCAACGCCGCTATTTCGGCGCGTCTTCCCTATATCATGGCCAGCTCTCGTATTGCTCACTATCTCAAAGTGATGGGCAGGGATAAAATCGGTTCTGCCATGGATCCGGTGGATGTTGAAAAGGATCTGACCAGCTGGATCAGCCTCTACACCAACCCCAACGCTGTGGGTAATGAAGCAAGAGCCAAAACGCCTTTGCGGGAGGCCAAGGTGATGGTCCAGGAACAGGCGGGCAGACCCGGTTGTTACTCAGCAGTGGCCTGGTTGAGACCCTGGCTGCAGATGGAAGAACTGACTACATCACTGAGAATGGTTGCAGATATTCCTGGCTGATGAACGATCTTTACAGCGAAGCTCTGATTCAGAAGCTGGTCGCAGCCATTGATGAAATGATCCAGCTGCAGCTGAGTCTGATCATACAACACCCTCGCTTCAAGGAGCTTGAATCCCTGTGGCAAGGATTGCTGCATTTAATGGCTTGCAGTCAACCATCACCGGCCACCAAAATCCGCATTCTGGATATGAGCTGGGCAGAGCTTTCGGATGATCTGAATCTGAGCAGCAGTTTCCAGACATCTCAGCTGTACCGTCTGATCAATCAGCAGGAGCTGAATACACTTGGGGGTCACCCCTATGGCTTGCTGGTCGTGGATCATTATGTCTCTCTTTCGTCCAGCGACACATCAGACCATGATGAAATTTATACACTGCAATTACTCTCCGAACTGGGGCAGTCGTCCCTGTGTCCGGTCATTCTGGCTCTTTCTCCCGACTTTCTGTTGACCCGGGACCAGGACGTCTGGAGCAATCCTCAACGAGTTTCCCACATTCTGGACAGTGATGACTTTAACGACTGGAGACGTTTGCGAAACCTGCCTTCCAGTCGCTTTCTTGGCCTGACACTGCCCCAGTTCTTAGCACGCGAACCATGGAAGCATTGTTATCAGGGTATTTGTTTTGACGAAATCCCTACCGAAGATCCAACCAGCCATCATTTATGGGGCAGCAGTGCCTTCGCCCTGGCTGGCAATATTGTCAGTGAGTTCAATCGCATTCACTGGTTTGGTTTTCTGAGAGTCGCCTGCGATGGTGGAGCGGTGATAAACGACCCCCAAAACAAATTGGTAGCAAGAATCAAACTGACCGACCAACTGGGAGAATTCTTCAGTGAAAAAGGCTTTATCCCCATGGAAACCTGTTATCTCGGGCAAGAGCTGGCTTTTTTCAATAACCGTTCCATCTTCAAACCTGCCAACAACAGGGATGACCAGAAAATTACCAGTATGATTCAAACGACATTAATCGGTTGTCGCTTTGGACACTACCTGAAGGTTCTCATCAGGGAGCATATTGGCAGCTATGACAGTGCTGAAGCCTGTGAACGACAGCTCAACGCGTGGCTCCAGGAATATACCTCCAATGTTGACCAGGGTAACGACCAGATTCTGGCCCGATACCCTCTCAGGCACTCCAAGGCCGAAATTACCGGTGACAGAAATCTGGGAATTTACAGCTGTGTCGTTTATATCCAGCCCCAGTATCAATTTGACTTTATCCGAACCGATATCGTGCTCAAAACGGACGCCAGTGAACTGGTGGACATCATCTTATGAGTCTGGATCTGCTTGCCAATCTGCTTCTGGAAGAACCTTCAGGAGACGATATTAATGATCTGCGGGACGCCATCAGCAGGAATATCAAAATTCTACTGGAAACACGTAAGAGCCTGTTCATCATTCCTGACGAATACCCCGAAACAGCCGCATCCAATTTCGATCACGGACTGGATGTCTGGAATATGAGTCATAGTCTTTTTCATGGAAACCGGCTGGCCAGATCCCTTGGCGACCTCATTCTCAGGTACGAACCAAGGCTGAAAGACGTCGCCATTGAACTGTTGTCAAAAAGCCAGGAAGACAACTGCCTTCACTTCAGGATTGAAGGTGTTTTCACTCTAGAGCACAAAGACGGCATTGAAACCGGAACGATGACGTTTCAATCAGCCATCAATCTGACCTCACACAGCCTGTCCTTCAAGGAGGATCCCTTTGACTGAGTCGATTCTGCCCTGGTATGAACGCGAACTGGACTTTCTCCGCAGCCAGGTTTATCGCCTGAGCCGCGAGCACCCCTTTCTGGCCAAACGGCTGGGCATTCGCAATGAGGGGGTAGATGATCCACACATGCTGCGACTGATCGATTCTTTCGCTTTGTGTAATGCGCGTCTGGCAAGACAGCTGTCAGAAGAGTCGACTCAGATATCCAATAATCTCCTGCAAGTCATTTTCCCGTTGGCTCTACAGCCCCTGCCATCAGCCAGTATGATCCGTATAAGGCCTTCTGAATCCATAGCTGAAGTTATGTCATTGCCCTACGGTACACGCTTTAGAATGATGAACAGTGACGAAACTTTCTGTCAGTTCAGAACAACCGCTGAATTGCAGCTCTGTCCTTTTGATATAACGGCCAACAGTCTTCTGTTCCCGCCCTTTTCCCTGCCTCTGAAAAAAATACCGAAAGAAGCTTCTGCCGTGCTGAAGCTGGATCTTCAAATGTTGGACCCTTCTCGTACATTCAACACGTTGCCAACATTTGACAGCCTTAACGTTCACTTGCAGGGCATTCTCAAAGATCATGCAAAAATCTATGACTGTATTGCCCGCCACCGCTGCGGCATCCAACTGGTTGATGATCAGGGTCAGTCCTGCGAGCTTCCCCTGAGCAGCATCATCCCAATTGGCTTCGATCAGAATGACCGGATGCTGACTAGAGATAATACCAGCTATGTCGATTTCCAGATCATTATGGAATTTCTGTGCTGGCCCGAGTTTTTCAATGGTTTTCGAATAACCAATCCGGGCAGTGCTTTCCAACAGTTCGACGGCAACTCTCTGCATCTGCTGATCTTTCTGAAAGACATTTCTGACTCTGCTGACCAGATGATGAAGTATGTCAGGCTGCTGCTGGGCTGCGCACCGGTCATCAACCTCTTTGAACAAGTCGCAGAACCGGTAGTGGTGGATCATACACAGCTGGACTATCCCCTGGTGCCGGACAGCCAAAGCAGCAATACCATTGAAATTCAGTCGGTTAAAAGGGTGCTGGACATTACGGAGGATACTCCAAAAGTGCTCCCTCCTTTGTACGGGCTACACCATAATGAGCCTCACTGTGAACGTTTCTGGCTTTACACCCCCAGAGATCAGGAGTACGAAGAAACCGGTCGGTTGACGATTATTGCGCCCCAGTTGAAGCTGGAAAAGAATGAAACCATGGTTCTCTCCCCTCTGCTGCTGTGCAGCAATGGTGATCAACCACTGAAGCTGCCCAATAACCCGGATATTGAATGCCTGGATAATTTCAGTCTGCCCAATCCGGTTAAAATTCTGACTCGTCCCACGGCCCCTGTCAGACGCAGTTTCAACATCAGGGACCGCCTGAATCTGTTGACTCACTTAAGCAGAAATTTTGAATCCATTTTAAATTATGCCCAGCTCAAAAGACCCCTGAGAAGCTTGTTCACACTGTATAACCTGAGGCAAAACCCGATCAGTAACACCTGGCTGGAATCCATTACCACACTGGCTGCCAAGCCCACCGTTTCCAGCCTTCTGATTGAAGGGCGCCCCTGCTTTTCTTCCGGCCTTGAAGTCACGTTTGTCCTGGATCAGTCAAAGCTGACCAATGTCTCCATCATGATGTTCGTTAATTTTCTGGATTATCTGGCCAACGCCATGTCGGGCGACCAGACTTTTCTGCAACTGGTTGTAAAGTTTGAAGGCCAGACCGGAGAGTATTATCGATGTACACGCCATCATGGCTTTCAGATCAGTCGCTGAAGCAGAGCCTGACCCAAACCCCTGAACGCTGGCAATACACTCAGGCAATCAGGGTGCTTTCACTCACCGGGCAACCCTGCTTTAGTCTGGCGCCCCCTTCGTACCAGTTTCCAGGTCGTGAGCTGGCACAGATCGTCCAGACAAAAGAGGGATGGCGCCTGGACAGTTATCTGCCGTCCCTGTTTGGCTTTTACAGCGTCATACCCTATTACCTTCAAGACATCGAACAGCATCAACGAACCAACCTCGATAAAACCGATATCTACAGCTTTTTCTCTCTGCTGAACCACAGAACATTAACCATGGCGGCGGATGTCAAAACACGCTCCAACCTGGGGCTGAGGTATGAACAGCGACAAATCACAGGGCACACACTGGTTAATACACTACTGGCAATATCAGGAACCCCGGAGCTGCTTAATCTGCAGAATACGGAAGGAAGCTGCCTGATTCGATACAATGCAACGCTTGGCAGAACCGCGAAAGACATGAAGAAGTTTGCTGCCATTCTAAGTGATTATTTTTCCATCAAGGTCACAGCCCATCGTCCCAAACTTGAAAGACAAAAACTGTCGTCCGACTGCCTGACTCGTTTGAGAACATCGCCCTCTGAAGAAGAACAGCATTTAATATGCCTGGGTAAGGCAGCACCTCTGGGTCAGTATTGTTTTCTTCCCAGAGTTAAGGCCAGGCTGGAAATCGAAATCAACAATCCGGAAGAGTTTCAGGCAGTCTATGGCGACCACACACTGATTCCTGCCATGCATGAACTATCAGCCCGATACTTTGGCGGCAGCCGATCGGTCTGTCTGACGGTTCGCTGCCCAAGACGATTACTTCAGGCTCCCCGTATTTCATCACATCCCTCTCTGGCCACTGTCAGACTGAATCGATACAGCTGCCTTTGCCCGGAACTTCATCCCGACCAGTACGTTGTCGTCGCTCTGCCAGAGGTCTGCCCCAATGAAACAGCTTGACCTGAAAAAACTGATCAGCCTGCTCAGTAGCGAACTCAGACAGGGCCTTGAGGAAGCCGCCGCCCTGTGTGTCAGAAAAAAGCACCGATCGATAGAAATCGATCACTGGCTGCTTCCGCTGTTCCAGTTCCCGGGCGAGTCCATGCAAACGCTCATCAGGACGTTTGGCATCTCTCCCGAGCGCATCATTGAAGACATTGAAACCCGAATGATATCTCAGGGAAGCGCCGAGGTTGATACCCCCAACCTGTCAGCCGAGACTGTCACGCTGATCCAGGACGCCTGGTTGCTGTCGTCGGTCAATTTTAATGAAGCCCTTATTCTGCCATCACACCTGATGCTTGCTCTTATGGATAGAGACAGTCTGGGACTGAGTCATGCACAGCCGGGAGAAGAGCTTCAGAAGGTTTCAAAGGAAAGTCTGAAATCGCTGGCTGCCAGTGAAACATCTGAACACCCTGAAAAAAGACCCCACAAAGCTGAACAGAAAGCGGGAACAGCAGCCCTCGATCAGTACACCAGCAGCATGACGGAAGATGCTCGCAAGAATCCTGCTGAGATTGTTGGCAGGGACCAGGAAATACGACAAATACTCGATATTCTCTGTCGCCGACGACAGAACAATCCCATTCTGGTTGGAGACCCCGGAGTGGGCAAGACAGCCGTGGTTGAAGGATTTGCACAGCAGGTGGTTGAAGGCAAAGTACCTGAACAGCTCAAAGGCATTGAAATCAGAAATCTGGACCTGGGTCTTCTGCAGGCGGGTGCCAGTATCAAGGGGGAGTTTGAAAGCCGCCTCAAGGACGTCATCACGGAAGTAAAGCAGTCCCCCCACCCCGTTATTGTTTTTATTGACGAAGCTCACACCTTGATTGGAGCAGGCGGTACCGCTGGACAGAATGACGCTGCCAACCTGTTGAAGCCAGCTCTTGCCCGGGGTGAATTCAGAACCATTGCAGCCACCACCTGGGCTGAGTATAAAAAGTTCTTTGAGAAAGATGCCGCCCTGACCCGAAGGTTTCAGCCTGTAAAAATTGCTGAGCCAGATGAACGAACCGCCACCCAGATGACACGTCAGGTTGCCCGGGTTCTTGAGCAGCATCACGGCGTCAGGGTTCATGACGAAGCCGTATCGGATGCCGTGAAACTTTCTGTCCGCTACCTCCCTGAACGACAATTGCCTGACAAATCGATCAGTTTGCTGGACACAGCCTGCTCCAGAGTCAGCCTGTCACAAAACACTACCCCGGCAGAATTACAAAAGCTCGAAGAGCAACAGCAGTTCCTTCAGTCTGAACTGACCGAATTAAAACGGGATCAGGGGCTGGGTGCCGACTTGTCAGAGCGTATTGATGAATTGGAGCAGGCATTATTGGACAACCAAGAAACCTCTGTACAGCTGCATGAACGCTGGCATAAAGAAAAAGAACTGGCCTGCAAACTTTATGACATGGAACGGGCCATCGATCAGCCTGAACCGGAAAGCGAGACAGACTCATCAGAAAGCTCCAAGCCTGCTTCAACCGAAGTAATTCGTGAGCTGACCCGATCACTGGCAGAAGTACAGGGAGAAAACCCCATGGTTCTGGCCAGGGTGGACGCCAACTGTGTGGCCACTGTCATCGCCGACTGGACCGGAATTCCTGCAGGAAAAGTGTTGAAAGACGACATACAACGCCTGCTGGATCTTGAGGAAAACCTGCATCAACGAGTCATTGGTCAAAATCGGGCTGTGACAGCCATCAGCCAGAATATTCGCACCGGCCGAGCCGGTCTGTCTGATCCCAGACGCCCCATTGGTGTCTTTCTGATGTGTGGCCCTTCCGGGGTAGGTAAAACAGAAACAGCACTGGCTATTGCTGATCAACTCTATGGCGGTGAGCAAAATCTCACGGTCATCAACATGACTGAATTCAAGGAAGAACATAAGGTCTCCATGTTACTGGGAGCACCGGCTGGCTATGTAGGGTATGGCGAGGGTGGTGTATTGACCGAGGCGATCAGACGCAGTCCTTTCTCGGTATTGCTGCTGGATGAAATGGAAAAAGCTCACCCGGGCGTTCACGATATCTTTTATCAGGTTTTCGATAAAGGTCGGATTACAGACAGTGAAGGCAGGGAAATCGATTTTCGAAACACCATCATTATCATGACGACAAATGCCGCTGACAGTGTCCTCTGTGATCTGGCTGCAGATCAGGATTTAGAAAAACAGCCCGCAGAATCCTTTATGCCACAAGTCCACAATGAACTTCTGCACTTTTTCAAACCCGCTTTTCTTGGGCGAGTCACAGTCGTGCCCTACTTTCCACTGGAAGATCCGGATATGGAAAAGATTTGTCGTCTTTCTCTGACGCGCCTTGGCAACAACCTCAAAGAACAATACGGAGCTACACTGTCTGTGGATGATGAGGTTGTGAAGCAACTGGTGGCCTGGAATGTGACACCGGAATCCGGTGCCAGAGCCATTGAACAGCAAATCAATCGTAAACTTCTGCCCAGTCTGGCAACAGAGTGTCTGTCCATGATGGCAGTGAATGAAAAGGTCCGTTCTGTTCATATCGCAATGGATGGTCAGAACCTTCGTTATTTCCTGAACGAGTCCTGCTGACATGAGGTTTTCCGAAGCAATCAAGCTAGGTCCCAATCGAACTCTACTGAGTATCAACGATTCTGAATATGAGCAGCTGGTTGACAGCTGGACCCGAGAGATGGGCGCCACAAAACTGTTTGGCTATCGTAAGTCCACCCGGGTTGAGCACTGGCAGGAGGCGGTTGATACGGTTTACACCCGACTGGAAAAAGAACTGCAAAGCAGTAACCCGCAGAAAATCATGTCTCACCCTAAATGGACTCTGCTGGTCGGTGGGGCCAAAAGAAACTTCCCGGAACATATCGCAATCTTTCAGCCATCCCCTACTGAGCAAACCCGGGTCAAACGCATGGTGAAAAACACTCTGGTCACCCGTGTCGTTTCCAACAAAGTTGATCTGCTCGACATCATCAAAGCAGATAAAGACAGCTCCGTTGTGACGATTGGTGATCTCGCCGTTTCCCGGCTTCGTTACGAGTTGCTTGCGGCCAGTGCCGACAGATCTGTGGATGCCTATTTAAAAGAGTCTGATACAGACTGGAGCGTCTGGTATGACTGGCAAGAAACCAAAGCGCAATGGTATGAGGGTAATGTCCGTTCCGAAGCCGAGGCCAGCCGAAAGTTGACTGGATTCAAAAACGGGATAACCAAAGCCAGTGCAGAAGGCAGTGCCTCTTACGGCGGTTCTGCTGCTGCGGGGCTCAAGCTTGACAAAGAATACGAAAAAGGCGGACTCAGGCAAACACTCAAAGGGAATCTTCAGACTTCAGCCAGCTTGAATGCCAATGCTAATGCTGAAGCCAGACTGGCAGAATTGGCCGCCAGTGCAGAGGCGGGGCTGGAGGCAGACGCCCACCTCAGAGCCGATATAGACTACGAGCTGACCTACTCCTGCAAGGTTAAAGGTGAGCATTTACGCCGTATTCTCGGGCCTGAATTTGATCTTGTTAAAGCCCATGCTTCCGGGGTGGCAACCGCTGATGCCACGGCCAGTGGTACAGCAAAAGCGTCTGCCCGCCTTTTCAGTTCTGACAGCAATGTAGAAGCTGAAAATGATCTGCAGGACGCTTCAGCCAAAACAGAAGTATCCAAAAGTGACACTCTTATCCGGGGTGTCAAAGTCGATCTGGAAGGTGAAGCCACTCTAGCGGTCAAAATGAGTGGTAATGCCAGTGTGACGGTGGGTCAGGCTGCAGAGGTGGAGTTAACCGGGGATCTTTTCGCAGGTGCCAAAGGCAGTGGCAACGTGAACTTCTTCATCAATGGCCGGGGCGTGGGCATGGATCTGGGGGCAGAATTCTTTGCCGGCTTTGAAGTTTCCAGTGAACAGACCATCCGACTGATTCACCCCAGCCGCAGGGTCAATATTTTCTCAATGACGGCCAAAGAGTCCTTTCAGGCAGGATTTGGTGCAGCCGCAAAACTCGCAGCCAAAGCCACTGTCGATGAAGTCAAATTTGATACCAAAGCGTCAGCCGCCATGGCCATAGGTTCCAGCATCAGCGCTTCAGGTATTGTCTCACCAAGAGGCATCGCCCTGGTCGGATATGACGCACTGGCGGTTCCCGCTATACACGCTCTCTCCTATGAAATGCAGAAACATTATCCCAGTACTTACCTGACTCAACGTTTTGTGTCGTTCAGTCAATACCTGAACCGACAGGCGTCCAAGTCCGAACTTAACCAGGTCTATATGGACTGCAGAACACGGATGCTCAGTCTGCTGGCTACCCTCGATAATGAAGCGGACTCTGTGCAAAGAAGGGTTGCCCGAACACCGGGCTTTAACGGCTATGGTGAAGTGATGTCCGTAGACGAAATCAATAAAGTGGAAGGTTTTGCCGGTAACTCTCAAAGCAAATATTTCGAGTACGCTACTGAGGAGATCAAACTCTCCAGTGGTGAAGTGCTGCAGTCCGTTACCAGTAAGGGCGATCGGTTTGAGCAGGTCATTACCGATGACAAATCTGCACTATTGAAGGCTGCAAAAGATTACGCTGGTCAGAAAAAAGTCATGCAGAGTGGGGAGTGTATTGCCTTTGAAGTCATCAAAAAAGATTACAAGTCGGGGCGGATAAGCTATTGAGGTACTCTATAAAAAATGTCAGCGGACATAGCAACTCTATCACACAAGCAGTATCGGCTTTTCTTGTCTTCAACACTTTTCGGTCAGACCTCTAGAAAACCCATAGCTAGATTGAGTAATCTATAGGCCTTACAGCTTTTACCCTGAACAATCGAGAACCGCGCTTTACCTGATCTATAAACGACCAAGGTAAGCTCTCCGGGCGGTAGTAGGGGAGCAACAACCTTGGCTCTATCTAGTGATGTATTTCTAGCATGAAAGACCTCTCTGAGTATTAACCCAAGGCTCAAAATCTGCCCCTTCATTTTCTTAAATGTGGGTTCAGAAAACATATAAATTGGGTGTAGGGCAATCAGTGTCATATTGGCTCTAAAGTAAAATATCTAGAAAGGCCTGGCATTAACCAAGGCTAAGGGATCAGATGAAAATAGATCACGTCAAACTGTCCGGGTTTAGAAACTTCAACAATGCCCGGATCAATTTTTCAAAGAATACTTTAGTCATAGGTGGCAACGATGTGGGCAAAACCAACCTGATGCATGCGCTGCGTATGTTGTTGGATAAAAGCCTGTCGGAGTTGGATATTGAGCCTACTGAGCTGGACTTCCATATTGCTCCAGATGGACAGCAGTCTGAGACGTTCGAGATCACTATAGCTTTTTCAGATGTGCAGAAAGATGCTGTGCTGTCAGTTCTCAAAGGACATGTCAGCGATGAAAATCATACCTTCTTCCGGTATGTAGGCCAGCGCAATGACCTTAGCTACACGCTTTATGTGGGCTATTCTCTTGATGATCTGGAAGAAGTCAGCAGCCGATTTTACCTCAAACATCTGAGCCTGAAGTACATCCACTCTCAGCGGGATTTGCAGAAGTTTATCCAACGGGAAAAACGTCATCTGCTGAAAATTTCTCAGGAAGACCTGGAAAAGGAACAAAAAACTCAGGATGTTGACCGACTGGCAGGTATTGGCCACTCGCTGAATCATATCAATAGTGAAGTCAGTCAACTTAACTATGTGGCTAACGCTACATCTCAGGTTAACCAAGAGCTGCAAAGCCTTGCCCATCATCATTCCGATTACACAGTTCATCTGGACTCTGGAGCTATTCAGGTAAATCAGTTCATCGACAAATTGGAGCTTGGAGCTAACACCAATGGTTCACAGGTTATGCTCGGTGGGGATGGGCGGAATAACCAGATTTTGCTAGCGCTTTGGAAGGCTAAAAGTGTCCGGGAGCATGACCTGAACAGTGAAGTAGTTTTCTACTGTGTGGAAGAACCTGAAGCACATTTGCATCCACATCAGCAACGCAAGCTGGCAAGGTACTTGACTGATGAGCTGCCGGGTCAGTCCATCATCACATCGCATTCCCCTCAGATCACGGGGAAATACAAGCCAGACTCCATCATCAGGTTGCTGAACTCAACAGGTGCCACAAGAGCTGCCAATGAAGGTTGTTCAGACTGTATCAGCGGTGCTTGGGATGATATGGGTTACAGAATCAGTATTTTACCTGCTGAGGCTTTCTTTTCCAGTTCCGTTTTGCTCGTGGAAGGGCCTTCGGAAATGCTGTTTTATACAACATTGGCAGACAAGCTTAGTATTGACTTGGACTACCTCAACATCTCTATTCTGTCTGTAGATGGTGTGCAATTCGAGGTATACACGAAGATACTTGACGCCATGGAAATTCCTTGGGCGATGCGGACTGATAATGATGTTTCTAAGGTTAAGAACCACCCTGGAAGAATGCGTTGCGCAGGAATGAATCGATGCCTCAGAGCAGCTGGAGTATTTGCTCCTGGTTCAGTTAACGCGCCAGAGGGGCAAGATCTGTACTATGAAGAACCAAGCTTAACTTCCCAGATTCTAGTAGACAGGGGCTGCTGGTTTGAAATATCCAAAGCAGTTAATCCTAGAGGAATCTTTCTAGCTAAGAAAGATTTAGAAAACGATCTTGCTCTGGAGCTTTCAGCCCAGATTTGTGAATTCGCAAATAAGCCCGGTGATATAGATGCTGCAGTCAAGTACCTTCAAGGGCAAAAAGCTGTAAGGATGAGAAGGTTTCTCACTGAATATAGTACAGCATTAAGTAACATCGCAGCCGGCGAGCTGGCAAAGCCATTATTTTATTGCTGGGAACAGGTAACAGGGGCGTGAGTCATGGCTGATTATATACCAACAGCTGAGCAGCAGGCCGCAATAGAGCATGAAGGGAATATGGTTATCACAGCCTGCCCTGGCAGTGGTAAAACGACCGTCGTTGTTGAAAAAATCAGAAGAAAGCTACCAGAACTTCGGCCGTACCATGGGGTGATCGGCATAACCTTTACCGTCAAAGCCAGTGAAGAACTCAAGTTCAGATGTAAGAAGGATGCTTTTGATGCCAAGCAGAGTTTTTTCGGGACTATAGACAGCTTTTGCCTGAAAGAAATCATACTGCCTTTCGTGAGCAGGCTCTGGGGACAAGCCGACCTAGTTTTAAACCCTGTTTTCTTTAAAGATCTAGCCCCGCCAGAGAAGGAGGCATTGGCTGATTTTGGGAAAAAGGGCGTTGAAACGAGTCGCTATGATGAAGTTGAGCCGATGCTCATACGACTATACGAGAGTGGTCGCATTCTAACGAGCTCAACAAGCCTGATCGCCTGTCATATCATCGAGAACTCATTGGCCTGTCGAAGGTACCTGACAGCCAAGTATGACACTATCTTTATTGATGAATACCAGGACTCTTCAGAACCTCAGCATCAGTTGTTTAAAAAGCTGGTTTCGATAGGGATGACCGGGGTTGCTGTTGGCGATGAAGATCAGTCGATATACGGTTTTCGAGGTGGCAGCAAAGATTTTATTGAAGAGCTTCAGGCCAACGGGGAGTTTCGGTCATTTCAAATCCTGACAAACCACCGCTGCCATCCTTCAATTTCAAATTATGCCAGAAGGCTCTATAACCCAACGTGTGAACTCCAACCCGCAGAAGATAGCAGGATTTTCAGGGGTACATATAGCGGTAATCAGGTTGATCTAGCCAGGAAAATATCAGAATGGATGCCTAGGGTGAGAGAACGTTTTAGCGTTAGCTATAACTCAGACGTAGCTGTACTCGTAAGGGGTAATGCGAGCCTTGACTGGGTATCACAAGGTCTGAGTGTTCCCCACCGGGTTGTGAAGGATAGTCCACTGACTGACATTGGAGGCCAGCACGCAAGACTGTGTATTGATCTTCTGAAATTTCGCTTTGATGGCTGCATAACGGTAGAGAGTATTCTGACGGGAAACTTGAGACTGAAGATGCCCAGAAGAGAAACAAGTTCTCTGAGGCATGCGATAAGAAGGGTTAAAACCTGTCTGCCGGAGCTGCTTATTGATGCTTTAGCTGAGGCCTGTGATGCCATCCTTTCAGAGCAGATACCAGTAACTATTATACAGGCCCTGACTCAAATAGAAGGCAGCAATGATCAGCTGGAATTGTTCAAACCAGTAAACACAAATGAAATTCAGGTTATGACTCTCCACAAGTCAAAAGGGCTTGAGTTTGATGTCGTATTTCATTTGGATCTATATGAGTGGACCTTCCCATTCAGGCTGTTTCAATCAGATTATAATGCCCTCCCTGTATATCCCACTTGGGATCAAGAGCTAAATCTACACTATGTAGGCATTACCAGAGCCAAAAAAGCATGTTTTCTGCTCACATCGGGCAGTAGGCTTAACAGTGATGGTCAAGTTAAGAATGGAGAGCCATCAAAGTTTCTAGGGTTATCTGCTCTCTCTGGACTTTACAGCAATTTGAACACAGGTAGTTGAATTTACAGAGCATCAGAGAACATCGTATTTTCATCACGATCTTAGTCAGTAGCGTATATTCCCAAAGCTCTGGAAGGTCAAACCATTCTAGCCTTCAGAGCGAATATTAAAGCGACGAACTTATTGCGCGCTTTTGTTCTTGATGGTGGCTTTGAATTGGATGGTGATAAGAACAAAAAACACTAGAAAAGGTTGGTAAAAGCCCTTAATATATTAAGATTGAGCAGTAAATCAAAATACAACCGATAGGGCAAAGGGGGCTGAGAGCTTGTCGCGACGTATCCAGATAGAGGAAATAGTAGGTGAGTTGATCCGCTGCAGTGTTGGGCGTTTTAGTCGGATAGAGTGTATTAGTTCAGACCTGATCTGTATCTATTCCGCCGCTCAGTAAAATAATTTCAAGATTCAGGGCCTGCCCCTGCATGCGCATTTATTCTGTAGGCAGGAATATCAGCCCTTGAAGATTACTGCCCTGAACTTTCTTGATAAATTTATTTGAGCAGTAGCTGTATAGAGTCCTGTCAAAGCTGGTTTTGAAGATTGAAGAGCTGATAGCGCTTTCAATAAAACCTAGCTTTTTGACTCCCATGTAGATTCCATCCTGAATATCCTGCTCACTGAGTTCCTGATTAATTGCATTATCATCAATCAGATACAGTGTATTAAAGGCAAAATACCTTTTCCCTTCGCAATTCACAGGAAGGAATTCACCATACGGAGCCAGGTCATTTTCCAGGCACTGAAAGGCCTTCTCATTCAGTATCAGGTTTCCATAAAGCCAGGTGGTAATATCCGGTATCTTAGGAGCATCTGAATTACCTGAGTAGTTTTCACTTGGGTAGAATTCTGCGTCTGGTTGAACCCAGTCACTCAACCTAGATTGAGCTTTGAATCTTGGGTCATAAGTTGGCATTTTACTGAATAGTTCGACATTGGAGATATTAAAGCTCCAATAGTTTTCAAAGTCATTAGTGATTCTGAAAAAGCTCACTTTATCTTACTCCAGGCATCATATTCAGCTTCATGTATTTCCTGTAGCAGCAATTCATTCTTGATGTTTCCATGGAGAATTTGAGCTCTCACTGTTTTGAAGATTGCTTCTACATTCTCGAAAGATTCCACGACCATCAACATATTAAAAATCCACTCGTAATACTTCTCCCTGTGAATACGTGTATGAGGGATAGCGTTAGGATAGATAGTAGGTCTTGCATCTTTCTTGGTTTTGGGCATCCAGCAGCCATTAGAAGGGTCATCAATACGCATCTTGATATCATCCTGGGCCATTACAGCCCTTGCTGGCGTAGCCTCCTTATGATCTCCGGATACTATATGATGGGCTTCCCAACGAGGACCAGGTCTTTGCATGCCGACTGCTCGCATAAACTCGCCGAGTAGCGAGGAACTGTGGCTTTCAGCCTGAAGAAAAAGTTTATCTCTCTTGGCGGCTTCACCACGAAATTTTTCCAGCTTTGCCATAAGTCTTGCTTTTTTGGCTGCTGAAAATTTTCTTTCTATCCGATTAAAAACTTCATGATCTGCATCAGAGATAGACTCTGACTTTACTTTTTCGAGGAAGGCAGGGGTTGCATAGTGCTTTTCGAGACTCATCTCCACTCCTTTGTTGAGATACTTCTTATCTCAATAAATCCATATACAAATCAGTCACTGGAAGAGGTCATCGCAACTATACTCTATTTTTCGACAGGTGTGGTACATGAAGTCCAAATGGTTTCATGGGGGTCAGGCATCCTCAGCGGCTTTGGCACGCAGGCCAACCTCAAAGCATATTTATTTGAACCACATCATATTGACTCAGCCTGGCAAAGTTATACTCTGACCAGTTTTTACATTTCTACTTCATGCTGAGCCACTTCCGACACAGCCCCTTAACATCACCTCTCTGCATAAAATCCTTCTGCCTACTCAGAACTTATCCTTCATAATCACCACTGCAGGTTGCCATTGAGAGTGTCAGAACTACTCTATTTACCACAAGATTTTTTTATCCCTAAGCGAACGAAAAATCATCTCAGCCGCCCATGGCTGATTCATGTCAGACTGCAGCCCTATACGTGTATCACAAACTGGGCTAAATCCATGAGATAAGTTTTCAGACGGGGCATGCTAAAGAGTATTTCTGACTTATGCTGATCGATAAGCCCGGCCTCAAGAAAATCCCTCAACCCAGGGCAACGGATATTCTCTGTCGCTACCAGCAGAGCAGTAGCTTTAAACAACAGGTCGATAAAAACAGCTCACCCGTTGAACTTCTGAATCAGCTATACGACAACAGTCAGTGGCAGGATTTGATTATATTTCTCTGTCACGCACTCCCTTCCATTGAGTGTGTCTGGTGGGGGTATCAGTCCGTTTTATCGCTGGACCTGCCCACCCCGGATATTCAGAAAAATGCTGAGAATGCTGTCGCTCAATGGCTCAAAAAACCTGAAGAGACTCATCGTCGCATGGCAGAGGTGGCCGTTGCTCAGGCAGAACTGGACAACCCATGGGGATGGCTGGCTCAGGCAGTCTTCTGGAGTGGCGGCAGTATTACGCCTATTAATGGTCCTGACTGCCCTGCCCCAGCGTTCCTTTATAGTCATGCCGTGGCGGGTGCTCTGGGTCTGGCGGCAATTCTTCCAGACGGCCAGGAACAGGAGAGTCGCTACCAAATGTTTATAGCCTCAGGCATAAAGATTGCCGACGCGCTCCCTCTGGAAGTCTGACTCGCTCTTTCTGGATTTCAGGCTGATCTATCTATTCCCGGTCAGCCTCCTAGGAGATTGATATGGATCGACCGCTCATAGCCTCTCTGGAAAGTGGCGACGAACTGATTGTCTCAGAGCTGCACAGCCATGAGTACCTGGATGACTTTTTCGAGCATCGTGCGGTGGTGCTGGCTAAAAACTTGAATGAGAAGGACTTTCTGGGAAAAGCCATCAGCTTCTGTTATCAGCCTGAAGAAGGCTCCACCCATGTGAAAGAACGCTACTTTCATGGTTACTGCACACGACTGATGGCGCTGGGCGAGATGCGCACCCACGACAGCCACTACTTTGAAGTCACCGCTTCACCCTGGGCCTGGTTTCTCAACCAAAGAGTGAACTGTCGTGTTTTTCAGCAAATGACCAGTACTGAGATCATTCAGTCCATTTGCAAGGAGCATGGTTTTCATCCACAGCTTCAGATCAAGGTCACCGGTGCCTGCAAAAAAGAATACTCAGTCCAGTTCAATGAGAGTGACTGGACCTATATCCGACGCCTGATGGCCAGTGAAGGCTGGTTTTTTTATTTTGATCAACAAAGCGCCCAACACACACTGGTCATCAGTGACTCAAATCGGGCTTTCAACGAATGTGGAGAGAATAGCGCTGAGTTCTTTGTTGACAGTCAGCACCTCGGTGAGGCCATTACCGAATGGACTCATCAGTATCAGGTGCTGTCCGGGGCCTGTGCAACGGCTGACTACAATATTGACCTGGCAGAACCCGTCATAGCCGATATATCCAGAAGTCCTGAATCACTGCCCCACCGTAAAGTTCTGGAACAATTCACCTGGCCAGGGAAGTTCAACGAGAAAAGTCAGGGTAAGCAAGTCACAGACAAAAACCTCAAAAGCATTGACTCGGGATACAGTCTGGTCACAGGAAAAAGCTGCCTGTTCCGGTTTGCTGCAGGCACTCAATTTCAGCTGGTTCATCACCCGAATGCCGCTGAGCAGCAAAAGTATTACCTTATGGAGGTGAAGCACATTCTGGTCACCAATGAAGATGGCCGCTCCATGGAGTACAAAAACCGTTTCAGTTGTATCCCTCTCAGTTTCGAGTGGAAACCTTCCTCCTCTCTGGCAAAACCCATCATGCCAGGCTTACAAAGCGCCACTGTCACCGGGCCAGACAATGAAGAGATTTATCTGGATCAGTATCATCGAATCAAGTTGCAGTTTCACTGGGATCGCTATGGACAGAACAATCAGAACAGTTCCTGCTGGGTTCGTGTGGCTCAGGCTGCTAACGGAGATGGTTTTGGTTGCCAGTTCACACCCAGAATTGGCGATGAAGTGCTGGTCAGCTTTCTCGACAATGACCCCGACCAACCTCTGGTCGTGGGGACTGTTTACAATGGCAAGCATGCCCAGCCCTACACTGCCCCTTCACAACAAGGCATCAAGCTGAAGTCAACGCCCAAAGCTGGCGTAGAAAACTTCAATGAGTTGAGTTTTGAGTGCAAGAAAGATGAAGAACTCATCAATATTCAGGCAGAAAAAGACATGGAAACGCTGGTCAAAAACGATTGCAGCGAGACCATACAAGGCCACTTCAAGTCACTCACCGAAAAAACATCCAGTCGGCAGGTCAAGGAAGATGATGCCCATAAAGTGGAAGGGCTCCAGACTACAGAGGTCACTAAAGACATTCGCCTGAAGACAGACGCCAACTATCAGGTCACTACAGCCAGTGATTACACACAAAAAACCGATGGCAACTATAACCTGACCGTTAACGGCACCACCGCTACCAAAAGCACTGGTGACCTGAGCCTTTCATCCAATGCCAATATTTCTGAAAAAGCAGCAAATACGCTTTCTATGGAGGCCACCAGCATTCATGGAACCGGGAAAAGTTCCATTGAACTGAGCGTTGGTGGCAGCAAAATCTCTCTATCCAATACAGCGGTGGAAATCACCTGTGCTGCCAGTAGCATCAAATTGTCGCCTACTGGCATTGAAATATCCGGCATGCAGGTGGTTGTAGACGGAAAAGTCTCTTCGGAGGTCAAAGGAGGTGTTTCGGCTTCTCTTTCCGGCACAGCCAATGCAGAAGTAAAAGGCACTTTGGTATCCATCAATGGTAATGCCATGACAACGGTGAAAGCCGGTGCAATGGTTCAAATCACCGGTGCTCTGGCGAAAATCAATTAGTTGTCGTTATGAAAGATGAACTGGAAACCACCTCACAGGCACTGCAGATCCTGATCAGCTGGTTACTGCGCTATCTGGAGGACCTCAAGCCTCTGATGCAACAGGATTCTGACTTTAACCAGTCGGCTGATCGGATTGAAGAGCATTCGCTACTGGCAGTGCTGCAACAATACCAGGCATCACATCAGTCTATGAAGCAGAGTGCCCTGCAACTTTCAGAGCATGTCACAGACCTTCTGAAAACAGGGCGACAACTCCATCAGCAATACTCTGACCTTGATCAGTACGATTCAAATGACGCCTACTCCAGGGGAAAAACGCACCGAATGGAGGAGAGGGAATCTTTTCAGCGTTTAGTGGCAGGCATGCAAAATCTGCAGACGAACTTTGAACCCCATTTATTTGATAAGCGAAGTTCTGCTGAAAAAAATCTGCAGGCCCTACAACGAACCTTTCATACCTCTGAACATGACCTGAATTTTTTTGAAACCATCAGAAACCAGAGACACTTCATCAACCTTCAGGATCAGACTTTTTACACACTACGCACATCCAGCTCTGGACTGCTTCAGGCTTTTGAGACGTTCACCCATTCGGTACCGGACTCACTGAAGGGAAGCGCCAGGATCAGCGACTATGAACGTATTTCGAATCGGGACATTGCATCCCGGCTACCACGGCTCTTCAATCAACTCATCAGGACTGCCTCAGCAATACCTCCCTGCAACTATTCAGGGTTGGATAGCTCACTGACCTCCCTGTCAAAGCCGTTGAGGGATATAACCCATATTGTTACACCGAGCTCGATTGGGAGAGCTTCAGACCCAGCAGATTCAAGAGAAAAAAAGCAACAAACCCTGCAGTCCTTTCAGGAACTTGTGAATCAAACTGATCAATTCATTGCCTTACAGAACAACACTCCTATAGAGATCAACCATAGAGCCCGTCAGTATTCTTACTCATTCTCTGCATCCAGCTCCCTTTTGAGTCAGTCGTTTCTGGATAAAAACAATCAGGCCCTGCTGCGTCAGGCAATGATTCTGGAGAATGGGGCCAACTCCGGGATCAAACTGATTAAATCTCTGATCACTGAGCTTCTCACAAACCTGGAACAACTGATCCTTGATCAGCAAAAACAACAAGCTTCGAGTCAACAATTGAACCTGGGCTCAACAGAAGCCGTCCTGCAACAGCTCTCTGCCATGATTCAGGATCTGGACGTGATTCAGAGTTCTCCGGAATACAGAAAAACCAGAAGCCTGAGCCAACAGATCCTGCATCAAACGGAAAGTCTGAAGAGCCTGATCTCAGACTATGTGGCGAGCCCTACCTTAGTGGCTCCAGGCAAAAGAGATAAACCTGACAGGAGCTCAGGGGTCAGCGACAGCGCTTCTATTGCACTGCAACATCAACCACAGCACCTTGAAGCTCTACAGCAAGACTTAATCAGAAACGTCAGTTCTCTGGTCAGCAAGGATTATCGCGATCAGGTTAAGGGGGTACTCAATACCCTGTCCGGGGTTAGCGGCCTGGTGGTCGATCAACGGATCAACCCTCAAGATAACAATCTGCGACTGGAAAGACGTCGACAGGACGCGACGGATCAACTGAAACATCTGATCGACAAGCCAGAGGCTTCGACCCGGCACAGCGCTCTGAAGCAGTTATTTAATCAATCTGTAGACCTGGGTTTTCAGTTTATCGCGAATCAGGTCGATCCTAACGGAACCGATGACAAACCCTCTGCGGGTCGCCAACTCCCAAGGTCTATTGGCAATCTGTTTAAACAGGTCGTTCACCATACCGCCAGCGACTTTATTGACCGGGTCAAGGAAGAGCACCCTGAAAGCCAACAGTTCTTCGACATCACTGCCAAAGGCGTTCAGACCGCCCTGGACTTACTGAAAGATGAAGATGCCCAGGCACTGATCAAAACCGGCCAGCAGCTGGTTGAAAACCTGCTGGACCCCGAAGCCCAGAATAAGATTGATGTTTCCAAAGCCCTGAGTCATGCGTCCAGCCTCGGACTTCGACTGGCTGACAAAGTCATCAATACCGAAACCTTTAAGCCTCTGAACCAGAGTCTGGGATTGTCTGATGCCATCAAGGGTCTTCAGAACTTCCAGAAAGACGGAACGCTGGACTACGTCACTCATCGTTTACTGGGCAAGGGACCTGTGGATACCCCCAAAGCCCGTGCAGAAGTCATTCAAAAAGCCGTCAAGGATGATCCAGTGGTCAGCACAGGTGACAAGGACACGGGGGCAAAACTCAAACTGGAGCCTAAAAAAAACTCAATCTCAGCCACCCTCAAGAGCCTGAAAAACTTCGGCATGAAGGTGACTACCACGGTTCTGGATAAAGTATCAGAGAGTAATCCTTCCATTGCCCCACGACTCAACACCTTACGCAATGTGCTGAGCCAAATAGATGACAAAGGCGTAATAGACCGGGGCATTGACCTGGCTACCGGCGAAACCACGCTGAAAGAGCAATTACCCTACATTCAGGATCTCCAAAGCGATCTGGTCGATGAAGTCAGCAACCTGGTCAGCAAGGATTATCGTGATCAGGTTAAGGGGGTACTCAATACCCTGTCCGGCGTCAGCGGTTTGGTGGTCAATCGTCTGGTCAACCCTCAAGACAGCAACCTGCAACTGGAAAAACGTCGGCAGGACGCGACGGATCAGCTGAAACACCTGATCGATAAACCGGAGGCTTCGACTCGACGCAGTTCTCTGCAGCAACTCTTTAATCAATCGGTAGATCTGGGCTTCCAGTTTATTGCCGACCAGGTTGACCCTAACGGAACGGATGAAAAGCCCTCTCCAGGCCGTCGATTACTGGGGGCGACCGGAAATCTATTCAAACAAGTGGTTCACCATACCGCCAGTGACTTTATTAACCGGGTCAAGGAAGAACACCCTGAAAGCCAACAGTTCTTCGACATCACTGCCAAAGGCGTTCAGGCTGCTCTGGACCTACTGAACGATGAAGATACACAGGCCTTGATTGAAAC
The DNA here is from genome assembly GCF_051008435.1 of Endozoicomonas sp. GTDB lineage: Bacteria > Pseudomonadota > Gammaproteobacteria > Pseudomonadales > Endozoicomonadaceae > Endozoicomonas_A. The sequence continues at coordinate 29,867 of NZ_JBPCXO010000417.1, forward strand.
CGGCAAACAGCTGGTTGAAAACTTGATAAACCCTGAAGCCCAGAATGAGATTGATGTTTCCAAAGCCCTGAGTCATGCGTCCAGCCTCGGACTTCGACTGGCTGACAAAGTCATCAATACCGAAACCTTTAAGCCTCTGAACCGGAGCCTGGGATTGTCCGATGCCATCAAGGGTCTTCAGAACTTCCAGAAAGACGGCACACTGGACTACGTCACTCGTCGTTTGCTAAACCAGGGACCGATTGATACTGCCACAGCCCGCGCAGAAGTCATTCAAAAAGTCATCAAAGACGATCCGGTGATCAGTACAGGTGACAAGGACACGGGGGCAAAGCTCAAACTGGAGCCCAAAAAGAACTCAATCTCAGCCACCCTCAAGAGTCTGAAAAACTTCGGCATGAAGGTGACCACCACGGTTCTGGATAAAGTATCAGAGAGTAATCCTTCCATTGCGCCGCGACTCAACACTTTGCGCACAGTGCTGACCCAAATCGATGACAAAGGCGTGATAGACCGGGGCATTGACCTGGCTACCGGCGAGACCACGCTGAAAGAGCAATTACCCTACATTCAGGATCTCCAAAGCGATCTGGTTGATGAAGTCAGCCATCTGGTCAGCAAGGATTATCGTGATCAGGTTAAGGGAATGCTCAGCACCCTGTCCGGCGTCAGCGGATTGGTGGTCAATCGTCTCGTCAACCCTCAAGACAGCAACCTGCAACTGGAAAAACGTCGTCAGGACGCAACGGATCAACTTAAAGACCTGATCGCTAAGCCGGAATCAACTCCTCGGAAATCTTCCCTCAATAAGCTGTTCAATCAATCCGTAGATCTGGGCTTCCAGTTTATTGCGGATCAGGTTGATCCCAACGGGATCGATGAAAAGCCTTCTCCTGGTCGAAAGTGGCTGGGAACGGCAGGAGATCTGTTCAAGCAGGTCGTCCATCACACGGCCAGTGACTTTATTAACCGGGTCAAGGAAGAACATCCCGAAAGCAAACCGTTCTTCGAAGTCACCGCCAAAGGGGTTCAGGAGGTTCTGGATATACTGACCGATGATGATGCTCAGGCACTGATCAAAACCGGCAAACAGTTAGTTGAGAATCTGGTGGATCCCGAAGCCCAGAATGAGATTGATGTTGCAAAGGCTCTGAACCATGCCGCTGGCTTAGGCCTTAAACTGGCCGACAAAGCGATCAATACCCAAACGTTTGAACCCCTGAACCAGAGCCTGGGTTTGTCCGATGCGATCAAGGGTCTTCAGGGCCTGCAGAAGAATGGCTCGCTGGACTACGTCACTCGCCGTTTATTGAGCGAGGGACCTGTGGATACCCCTAAAGCCCGTGCAGAAGTCATTAAAAAAACCATCAAGGATGATCCGGTGGTCAGTACCGGCGATAAAGACACAGGGGCAAAGCTCAAACTGGAGCCCAAAAAGAACTCAATTTCAGCGACCCTTAAAAGCCTGAAAAATCTGGGTATGAAAGCCACCACTACGGTTCTGGACAAAGTGTCAGAATTTAACCCATCAATGTCGCCCAGGCTGAATACAGTAAAGAATATTCTCAACTCTGTTGATAAGAGTGGCTTTATTGATTTCACCATCGATGCCCTGACCGGGCAGAAAGTCACTGCAGAATCGTTTCAGGGAAATGCCACGCCTCCCTCTCTTCAACCCGCTACACCAGACTTTCCAGCTGGCCCCGTCGGGCTCCCCGCTGCAAGAGCGACCGATATGCATATCTGCTCCATGCAGAATCCACCTCCTGTTTCCGCCCCTCATGTGGGTGGCCCCTTACTGCCACTCCCTACCAACGTTCTCATTGGTAATCTTCCAGCTGCCACCATCGGACAGCCTTGCATCTGTGTGGGGCCGCCTGATTCCGTCATCATGGGCAGCTTTACGGTGCTGATCAATAACAAACCGGCTGTACGAATGGGAGACTCTACTGCCCATGGTGGCACTGTTGTCTTTGGGTGGCCCACTGTTTTGATAGGTTGAGTATTGGATAGCACTTCCAATCCCTATACCCAAAAGAACCACAAGTTTATCCACTCTTTTTAGCACCTCTTGAAATCTAATCTAATATCAAAAAGTTCATTTCATGGTCGAGCTGTCAATTAATGCTGTTGCCCATAATTAGTTCTTTACCATTTTTCCTACTTTATATTGTGACTCAGGTTGTGTCTGCTGCCCCGATTTCATTGGATGTAGCAAACAGTCAAAAATCTATTCTGAATTACCTTTCTGAAGAGCCTCCCGTTTGGGTCGATGCCTTCCATCAGTTCGATACCACAGGTAATCATTCCACAGAAGTTCTTGCCAGGCAGCTTGAAGACCTAATAGAACAATACCAGACCGATGAAAGCGTTTATGAGTATGTTGCCGTTCTGTATCTGTTGATCCTACCCGATCAGAAACTGAGCCGGGCTCGAATCATGTTTGAGAAACTCAGTGCTACAGGTCTGCCAGCTCCAGCCAGTATTCAGAACTATCTTGAGGTGCTGAAGCGACAGGAACACTGGTTTCATGATGTATTGGAAGAGTTTCAGAACCAGTCCGTCATGGATTGGCCTCAACCTCATTACGAAGACTGGCTCCTGAACCAGCTGAAAGCGTTACGACAGTTACAAGATGAAGGCGTCTGGAGTCTGGAGCAACAGTTTCAGAAAGATAACCACCGCCCCTTGACCGCTTTTTTATGTGCCCTGCTGATCATCCAGCAACCATTCTCCCGCTGGCCAGCAGCGGATCAGTTGCTACTGAACTGGCAAAAGCAAGCCCCTGACCAGGAGGCCAGAATTCTTTTGTACCGTACGCTCCTACGAGATCGTTTTGCACCGGGCGAGCAACTCACTTCTTATGACAACCGGAACTTCCTGGGCCTGAAGCTGTTTGCAAGCGCTGATGAGCAACCCTCGTTAAAAGAAGAATCGGATCGTTTGCTGGCAA
>NZ_JBPCXO010000418.1:0-9746 GCF_051008435.1 Endozoicomonas sp.
TGGATACACGGCAGTAGCAGAGCGTGGGTGCAGCTTCGTTGCTGAATCCCATGAGTTCAGCCACGTCATAATAACGTGTACCGCCTTTGGTCTTTCTGGCTGGAAGCAACTCGCCTGTACTCTCCCACTTCCTCAATGTTGAGTGGTCAGTACCCAGCAAGCGAGCTGCTTCACCAATCTTGACTAATCTCTTATCCATAGTGTGAGATTATGATAGATAATCATAGATTACTCAATACTGTTTCAAACCCGATAGTTTTTCACCGTCGCGATAGGCTTGTTCCAGGTGTTGATAAGCTTCAGAAAACCTGTCCGGACTAGCGTCACCTGCTTTCACCATGGCGTATATTGAAGCGCCCCAGATGACTCTCGACAAAGTATCTCCGGCATTGGTGGCCTGTTCACAATGGGAGATTGCATTCGCCAGATCGGCTTGCTCATAGGCTTCCATGCAGATCCGTCTCAGTTCACTTTTGGGAGGCTGGAAAGTGATCTCAATGGTTGGAGTACCATTGAGAAATACCTGGGTATCAAGAATGACCGGAGGGTCGAGTTCTGCCTTACACCTTTCCAGGTCCAGAGACTCACTGTAAGAATCCTGGGCGGATATTAATAAGCCCATTGTCAGAATAAATCTGCAAGCGTATTTCTGAATGCTCATAGCCATATTTATTGGGCGCTATTTCCCATAACGGCTTCACTATAGTTCAGTAAAAATGCAAGCAGGTTTAAGATTTTGAGGCGCAGGAAGGTGGAGTAGGTCAGATAAGCGACTCTACTCCAGAGTGGTCAAGTTCAGAGGGATTCAGCTTTGGAAAGCTCTTCGCGCATCTGGTTGATAACCGTTTGATAGTCGTCAGCATTAAAGATGGCAGAACCAGCAACAAAGGAGTCGGCACCGGCTTCAGCAATTTGTCGAATGTTCTGAACTCCCACGCCGCCGTCTACTTCCAGACGAATATCCAGACCGCTTTCATCAATAATCTTGCGGACATGGCGCAGTTTACGCAGGGTGGAAGGAATAAATTTCTGGCCACCAAAGCCCGGGTTCACGGACATCAACAGAACCATGTCCAGTTTGTCGATCACGTATTCAATAACATCGGGTGAAGTGGCTGGGTTTAATACCAGACCGGCTTTGCAGCCGCCTTCACGGATTATTTGCAGACTGCGATCAATATGATCAGAAGCTTCAGGATGGAAGGTGATCATGCTGGCACCGGCTTCAATAAAATCACCAATCATACGATCAACCGGGCTGACCATCAGGTGCACGTCGATAGGGGCGGTGACTCCGTGTTTTCTCAATGCCTTACAAACCATTGGGCCAATGGTCAGATTGGGCACATAGTGGTTGTCCATAACATCAAAATGAACCCAGTCTGCGCCAGCAGCAATCACGTTATCCACTTCTTCTCCCAGGCGGGCGAAGTCAGCTGAAAGGATGCTTGGGGCGATAATAAAGTCGCGCATGTTTTGGTTTCCGGTGATTTCTGATCAGAAATGAGGGGGATTTTAGACTGTTGTTATTCTTGTGTCAGTGACTTTTGAGTGCGTTCGATGATCTGGTCTGGGGTTGCACCTCTACAGATCCCTCTGATTTGCATGGGTGTTTTACTCATCAGGTGCTCATAACCCTTCAGGTTTTGGAGTCCGGTGGTGAGCAATATTGATATGGGAAGGTCAGTGTAAGAATTAACCCGGAACATTCATAAAGCTGCTTTCAAAAGGCTGAAGACTATGGAAATACAGAGTTGTGCAATGTTTGATGTGTACGAAAATAAACAAACATCACTCGTCGGCTTCTCGCTGGCTCTTTTTCGGCTGACAGCATTTTCTCGCTAAACCCATGCAATAAGCATGAATAGGACGAGAACATGAGTCAGCCGAAAATAGCAGAGCGAGAAACTCGACACTTTATGAAGTTTCCGGGTTAACGTAGCCGACTTTATAAATGACTTATGTCATCTATAAAGTCTTGGCTGGAGAGCGGTTTAGCCCTTTCAACTTATACGTTGGTGGGTTTTTACTTCTTCAATCCATGATATGGATAACATAATCATGGCTCCAATACAGGCGGCTATCAGGACATGGAATCCACCATCCCAGCCGTATCGGTCAACGATAAAGCCCATGGCTATATTGGCAAACAAAGCCCCTCCAAGATAACCGAACAGACCTGTCAGACCCGCCGCTGTGCCAGCCGCTTTTTTAGGCACCAGATCCAGAGCGTGAACGCCAATTAACATCACCGGACCATAAATCAGAAAACCTATGGTGATCAGAGCCAGGTTATCCACAAGGGGATTGCCGGGAGGGTTCTTCCAATAAACGATCACGGCTACCAGAACCGCCGCCAGATAGACAAGGCTGGCGGGAGCACGGCGCCCTCTGAAATAACGATCGCTCAAATAGCCACAGAGCAGCGTTCCAGGAATACCGGCAAACTCATAGAAGAAATAGGCCCAACTGCTGTCCGTCATTGAGAATCCCTTAGCCTCATCCAGATAAGTTGGTGCCCAGTCCAGAACGCCGTAGCGCACCAGGTAGACAAAGGCATTGGCAATGGCGATGTACCAGAGCAGGCGATTGTTCAAAACGTATTTGAAAAAAATCTCGCTGGCAGAAAACTCTTTCTCATGAGAATCATCGTAAGCAAAGGCGTGTGGGTAGTCTCCGGTGTGCTCTTCTATGGGGGGCAGTCCACAAGATTGAGGGGTGTCCCTGACCATCAGCCAGCTAACAAAAGCGGTGCCAATAGCGACCAGACCTGCGAAATAGAAAATACTGTGCCAGTCGGCAAACAGCGCCATGCCCAGAATGGCCAATGGGCCAATCAGGCCGCCACCAACATTGTGAGCCAGATTCCAGGTTGCCGCCCAGGTGCCCCGTTCACTGACAGAAAACCAATGGACAATAACCCTGCCACTGGAGGGCCAGCCCATCCCCTGAAACCAACCATTAAAAAACAGCAGAATGAACATCGCCGGAATGGTTGCGGTAGCAGCGGGGATTGTGCCCATGAGAATCATAGTCATGGCGCTGAATAACAAACCGCAGGTGATGAATTTTCGTGCGTCACTGCGGTCAGAAAGGTTGCCCATTAGAAATTTACTAATGCCATAGGCAATAGAAACGCCAGAAAGGGCAAAGCCTAGCTCCGCCTTGGTGAAACCCTGTTCCACCAGGTGGGGGATGGCGAGCGAAAAGTTCTTCCTGACCAGATAGTAACCGGCGTAGCCAATAAAAATTCCAAGAAAAACCTGACGCCTCAATTGCTTATAAGTGTTGTCGACATCCTGGCTGGCAATGGGTTCCTGATGCCTGGCCGGACTCAAAAAATTATTCATACGACCCTGATGCTCTCGATTGGATTGTTAGTGGCAGTTGTGCTGCCTTTTGACCTTCCTGGGTAACTCGATAAAACGACTGAAAATACCTGACAGCTCAGGAATCATTCTCGTAAACAAAACTAAAAATAGGCGAAAAAAATTAAGCAGGTCTATTAATTTAGCTTCTTTGGATAAATAGTGATGGGTGAAGAGCGCCAGTGGTTCTGGCACCCTATCAGGTTGTAGCGGGTAGATCAGGGGGCGGGGTTAGGCTGCAGGGTGTGAATGTTTTCAATCTCTTCCAGCAGCGACTCTGAAAGCTGCAGTTCACTGGAAGCCAGGTTGTTCTCCAGTTGCTCCAGAGTGGTAGCCCCAATAATGTTGCTGGTCAGGAATGAGCGAGATGTGACAAATGCTAATGCCATCTGAGCAGGATCCAGGCCGGAATCTCTGGCGAGCTGAACATAGGCTTCGATGGCTCTGCGGGATTGAGGCGAGTCATAACGCTGGTAGTGAGGGAAGAGGGTTAATCGAGCATTTTCCGGTCGGGCGCCGCCGATATACTTACCACTCAGAGCGCCAAAGCCCAGTGGTGAATAGGCCAGCAGCCCTACCTGCTCCCGGTGAGCTATTTCAGCAAGACCCACTTCGAAGGAACGGTTCAGAAGGTTATAGGGGTTTTGAATGCTGACGGCCCTGGGAAGACTGTTCTCCTGGCTGAGGCGAAGGTGTTCCATGACGCCCCAGGGGGTTTCATTGGACAGGCCGTAATGTTTGATCTTACCCGCCTTGACCAGTTCATCCAGGGCAGAAAGTGTTGCTTCTATAGGTGTACCGTCAAAACCATTCTGATGGGCATAGCCCAGTTTACCGAAAAAGTTGGTGTTGCGATCAGGCCAGTGCAACTGGTAAAGGTCTATGGCTTCAACGCCCAGTCGTTTGAGGCTACCATCAACGGCCTTATGGATATGTTCTGGCGTCATCATTCGTCCGCCGTCCATGTAGTCAAGGCCCGGGCCGCAAACTTTGGTAGCAATGACCAGGTCGTTGCTTGAGCCGCGCTTCTTCAACCAGTGACCAAGAATGGTTTCGGTTCGGGTATAGGTCTCTTCTCTGGCAGGTACGGGATACATCTCGGCGGTATCAATAAAATTGACACCATAGTCCACGGATCGGTCCAGTTGGGCGAAAGCTTCCTGTTCAGTATTTTGTTCGCCCCAGGTCATGGTGCCAAGACAGAGAGCACTTACCTGGATGTCGGTTCGCCCTAGTTTTCTGTATTCCATTGAGATCAAGCTCTAGAGGGTGGATTTTAAGAGTCTGTCAGATTAAGCCTGATAGGCTCAGGATGGGAGAATAACGTTGGATTTACGGGTGTCTCAAGGATTTTTGCGGAACAATTGTATCAGTTGGTACGTATGAACCCTCTAATCTGCCATAAGGGGGTTTCATTCCTGTAAACAGACGATATAATACTGCTCCCGTTTCCCAATTGAGCGCCCCATGTTTGAGCAGGTCGTAGCCTGAAGCTATTAGCCTTGCTTCATCCCCGAGCGGATTTCGATATGGAATTCAGTAAGGGGCGGCCAAGTAAGAACAGGTATTGCATATTGCAATACTACTGAGGCGAATTTAATGAAAACTTTTAGTGCAAAACCAGAAACAGTAAAACGTGACTGGTTCGTGGTCGACGCTGAAGGCAAGACCCTGGGCCGTCTGGCTACCGAAATTGCTTCCCGCCTGCGCGGTAAGCATAAGCCAGAATACACACCTCATATTGACACTGGCGATTACATCGTTGTTGTTAATGCTGAGAAGGTTCATGTGACTGGCCGTAAAGCGTCTAACAAGATGTATTACCGTCACACTGGCTTCCCTGGTGGTCTGCGTTCAGCTAGCTTTGAAAAGCTGATTGCGCACAAGCCAGAAATGGTCATCGAAAAAGCTGTTAAAGGTATGCTGCCAAAAGGCCCTCTGGGTCGCGATATGTACCGTAAACTGAAAGTTTACGCCGGTACTGAGCATCCGCATACTTCACAACAGCCACAGAAACTGGACATTTAATCGGGGGTAGCTATGTCAGTGACTCAATACTACGGTACTGGACGTCGTAAGTCTTCTACCGCTCGTGTCTTTCTGAAATCTGGTTCTGGCAGTATCTCTGTCAATGGCCGTAGTCTGGACGAATACTTCGGTCGTGAGACCGCTCGTATGGTTGTTCGCCAGCCTCTGGAATTGACCGAACTGCTGGAAAAGTTTGACATCAAAATCACCGTTGCTGGTGGTGGTGGTTCCGGTCAGGCGGGTGCTATCCGTCACGGTATCACTCGTGCGTTGATGCAGTACGATGAAAGCTTACGCCCAGCTCTGCGTAAAGCTGGCTACGTTACTCGTGACGCTCGTGAAGTTGAACGTAAGAAAGTGGGTCTGCGCAAAGCGCGTAAGCGTCCACAGTTCTCCAAGCGTTAATATCAATGGCGTCTGTTTCAGGCGCTGTTGTAGAAAACGTCCGCTTTATGCGGGCGTTTTTTTTTACATAAGAAAAAAGTCATAACAATTATACGACTATTGTTTTTTGGTTCGATCGAATGGATGGGTTATATAAGAAATGGACTTTTTTGATTGAGTAAATCAAGTTTACTTTCTGACAGGTTCGGCTTACGCAGGATTGACGCAGAATGAGTAAGGTTGTGCCAATGCAGGGTGGCTGGTTCTGGAGGTCTTGAAACTAGAGGGTTTGATTCTCAGATTCAGGAAAACTTCATGTAAGGCTTTTGTATAGAAGCTAAAACCAGTATCATTACGCCTTGCTGCCAAGGTGGGAAAAATAATCAGACTGAGCTTTGATAGGGGGGGCGGGGGAAAAGTCATCTATAGGTTTTTCTCTTCTAAGAGAGGTATCTCTTTTACTCCCTGCTAATATCCCACCCGTGAATTAAAAGAAGTCATTGGGCATTTGCCTGGATGGGGAGAGTAGGTTAAATGAGTGACAACGGCGTAAATAACAGCCGGCGCCGCTTTCTCGTGGCTGCGACTTCGGTGGTGGGGGCTGCCGGAGCCGTTGGGGTCGCTACACCTTTTATCAAATCATGGAATCCCAGTGCCAAAGCTAAGGCTGCTGGTGCTCCTGTGAAGGTGAACCTCAGTAAGCTTGAGCCGGGACAGCAGATCGTTGTTGAATGGCGCGGGAAACCTGTGTTTGTAGTAAGACGCACACAAGCCATGCTGGATAATATCCGGTCTCTTGACGACAAGTTGAGAGACCCCAATTCCGAGAAGTCAGAACAGCCCGCGTATGCGGCGAACGAGTACCGTTCCGTCAAGGACGAGTACCTGATTCTGGTTGGTCTTTGTACCCACCTTGGGTGTTCACCCAAATACATGCCTGAAGTTAAGCCAATGGAATTTGATCCTGAATGGAAAGGTGGTTACCACTGTCCATGTCATGGTTCCAAGTTCGATTTGGCGGGTCGTGTATTCAAGGGAGTACCTGCACCTACCAACCTGGAAGTGCCTCCTTATACCTTTGTGAGCGACACCGTGATCATTGTCGGCCAAGATGAGGAGAATGCGTAATGGGAAACTTTATGGATTGGCTTAACGCCAGGCTTCCCGTCACCCAGGTTTGGGAAGATCATCTCAGTAAATACTACGCACCAAAAAACTTTAACTTCTGGTATTTCTTCGGCTCGCTGGCCCTGCTGGTTCTGGTCAATCAGCTGCTGACCGGTATCTGGCTGACCATGAGTTATGTGCCCAGTGCTGAACAGGCTTTCGCCTCTGTTGAATACATCATGCGTGATGTGGAATACGGCTGGCTGATTCGCTACATGCACTCTACCGGTGCTTCTTTCTTCTTTGTTGTCGTCTATATGCATATGTTCCGGGGACTTTTGTACGGTTCTTACCGTGCTCCGCGTGAACTGGTGTGGATCTTTGGTATGGCGATTTACCTGGCCCTGATGGCAGAAGCCTTCATGGGTTATATGCTGCCTTGGGGACAGATGTCTTACTGGGGTGCTCAGGTTATTATCTCCCTGTTCGGTGCTATCCCTGTTATTGGTCCTGACCTGCAGCAGTGGATTCGTGGTGACTTCCTGATTTCCGGGATTACCCTGAACCGCTTCTTTGCCCTACACGTTGTTGCGTTGCCTATTGTTATTCTGGGTCTGGTTGTTCTCCACATCATTGCTTTGCATGAAGTGGGTTCCAATAACCCTGATGGTATCGACATCAAGAAGCTGAAGGATGAAAACGGCATTCCTCTGGACGGTATTCCTTTCCACCCCTATTACTCTGTGAAAGATCTGGTAGGTGTTGCGGTATTCCTGTTTGTTTTCTGCAGTGTCATGTTCTTCTTCCCGGAAATGGGGGGTTACTTCCTTGAGTATGCCAACTTTGAACAGGCAGACGCACTGAAGACACCGGCTCATATTGCTCCGGTTTGGTACATGGGGGCGTTCTACTCCATCCTGCGTGCCATCACCTTTGATATTGGTCCGATTGATTCCAAGCTGGGTGGATTTATTGCCATGGGTGGCGCGATAGCCATTCTCTTTGTATTGCCATGGCTGGATCGCAGTCCTGTTAGATCCTGGCGCTACAAGGGAATGATCAGCAAGGTAGGTATTGTGCTGTTTGCCATTGTCTTTGCCATGTTGACCTGGCTCGGTACTCAGCCTGCGACAGTGGTTTATACGCTCATCGCACAGCTTTGCACCCTGTTCTACTTTGCATTCTTCCTGCTGATGCCGTTCTATACACGATGGGAAAAAACAAAACCCGTACCGGAGAGGGTGACCGGATAATGAAAAAAGCAATAATTACCCTGTTGTTTTCGCTGGTTCCTTTATTCGGATATGCGGCGGGTGGTTCAGGATATCCTCTGGATCCAGTTGAAACCGACCCGTCGGACAAAGCATCGCTTCAGCGTGGTGCTATGTATTACCAGAACTTTTGTGCTGGCTGTCATGCCACCCAGTTCCAGCGTTATGAGCGTGTAGCCGACGATATCGGTATTCCACACGATCTGATGCTGGCGAATCTGGTGCCAAAGTCTGGCAAGATTGGTGATCTGATGATCAACAGCATGCGCAAGGATGAGGCTAAGGTTTGGTTTGGTGCTGCACCACCCGATCTGACCATGGTGACCCGTGTTCGTGGTGATGATTGGGTATACACCTATCTGCGTACTTTCTATGAAGATCCAAAGCGTCCCTGGGGCGTGAACAACAAGGTATTTCCTGATGTAGGTATGCCTCATGTTCTGATGGAGCTTCAGGGTGTTCAGATCGATAGCTGTCAGGGTGTCAGTCCTACTGAGCGTGATCCGCTGACCGGCGAGAAGATCTGTGGTCTGACGGTTGATCCTGAGCGTAAGGGTTCTATGAGTCCAGCGGAATACGATCAGGCCATGTACGACCTGACCAACTTCCTGGCTTACTCTGCTGAGCCTGTGAAGCAAAAGCGCCAACAGTTAGGTATTTATGTCCTGCTGTTCCTGGTACTGCTCTTCATCGTAACTCTGCTGCTCAAGCGTGAGTACTGGAAAGATATTCACTGATGTGATGTAGCTTGTAAGAACCTGGGTTCTCCATACTGCCGTTCATCTAACGATGTCTGTTAGATGAACGGATGCCAAAACCCGACTATTTCCCCAGTCGGGTTTTATTTTTGAAAATGCCTTTCACCATTGTTTCCCACGAATTCCATTCTTGCTGTGAATAAATTCAGTCAGGAAAAGTCTGTTTTGTGAACAGTGGCTTGCCACTCATCTCCGGTATAGAGCTTGCTGTAATCCAGGAAAGGGTCGCCGCTATTCCGAGATAATAGATGGGGGCGAAAACGTCGTCAGTGCTGTGTATCAGATAAACAGCTGCCATAGGGGTGGTGCCGCCAAACAGTGCCAGGCAAATGTTATACCCTACAGAAACACCACTGCATCGGAGTTCAGTGGGTAGTAGTTCAATCACTGCGACAGTACTGACAGAGAGCCCAATACCAAACAACATCGAAAACAGAGCCATGCCCGTAGCGGTTAGCATTAGGTTGGGCTGATGGAGCATCCACCACAGGGGATAGCTGCCAAATAACAGTCCTGCAGAGACCATGTAAAGCACAGGTTTACGTCCAATTCTGTCCGATAACTTACAGCCAAGGGGGGGTCATTATCAGGGTGACCAGTAATCCGATATTGCTGACCCAATAGCTCTGGGAAAGAGAGGTTTGTTTGGCATAGGTAGAAATGAAATAGATGAGAACTAACATAGAGCTGACATTACTTGCCATGACTAGGAGCCTGACCGAGAATAGGTTATTCAGATATCCAAAATCACAAAATGAGCAAAAAACATCCATATCTCCGACGTGATTTGCTCATTTTTACAGATTGGCAGCCTTTTACCGCCTTTATGC
>NZ_JBPCXO010000419.1:0-6394 GCF_051008435.1 Endozoicomonas sp.
CCTGCTGCTGTGATGTTGATTGTACCTCGCCAGGCTTGGTACAGGAGTCACAGTAGTAGACTGGTTCCGCAGTCCACAAGAATCTTCCTTCGTCAAACGCTAAAAACTGCAGAATCGAGTTAAAGCTAACAACCGATCAGCTCTCAGAGCTTCACCCTTGAGTTTTAGCTGCCAGGGCGAGATAGCAGGCTGATCGGTTTGCTGATCTTTCAATCGGTCAATCCTTTTCTCCATGCTTTTGGCTTTGCGAGAAAGGTCTTCGTTGTCGTATACCTTGCCCCAGAGCGCCAACCTCTTGGCGCTGCTTTCGACACGGTCGATTTCTTTCTGTTCTGACTGGCGTCTCAACCGGTCAGTTTCATCCTGATCTTCCAGTGCTTGCCGAGCCTGAGAACAGGCTAGCCGGAAGCAATGTATCTGGCCTGCCCGGAGAATCCAGGTATTGTTGGTCACCTGGTCCAGTAATCTCTGATCGTGAGAGACAAGGACAAAGCTGCCCTGCCATTGTTTCAGAAAATGTTCCAGCCAAAGCAGGGTGGGCAAATCCAGGTGGTTACTGGGTTCATCCAGAACCAGCAGGTCGGGCTCGAGAATCAGAGCTCGTGCGAGCATTAAACGAGTATGCTCTCCACCACTGAGAGTGGCGGCTTTCAATAACCAGTCCTGTTCTGAAAAGCCTACTTCTGAGAGCTGAAGCTCAGCTTTCCAGGCATCATCCTCACGGGTAGCGTCTGGCAGCTGTGCCTTGATGGCATCAATCAGAGTGAGCTGGCTTACCGAATCCGGAAGATGCTGTTCAATAGCAGCCATAATGCATTGCTTTGACAGGGCTATTGAGCCAGAACGGGCTGAAAGGTGTCCTGTCAGAAGTTTTAACAGGGTACTTTTCCCGCAGCCATTGTGGCCAATCAGGCCGATTCGATCACCTTTTTTCAGGGTGAACGAAAGCTCTTCCAGCAAAGGGCCAGAATTATTGTCATAGGAGACAGATTGTGCAGATAGTAAAGTGCTCATTGCTTACTCAAGATTTACAGGCATAAAAATGCCGTCGTCATACTTTGCTGACGATAACCTGGTAAGCCAGAGGGAATATACTCTAGTGCTTTTTCAGTTCTTAATTCCGCTCAAGCAAAGTTATCGCAGCACGATACCGGTAAAGCTTGAGCAGCTTCTGGACCCAAAGAAGTGTGCAAAATTCAATTCACACATAATGTAGGGCCTCCTCTTATTTCTTTATGTTGATGACAAATTGAAATTTCATCATGAAGGAATCAATCGAACGGCACAAGACTTATTCTGGCGTATAAGCCCTTCGGTAATTACCTTCAAAATCGAAGAGTTTATTTCAGAGGACACCAATAGCCACATGCTATAGGAACACAGAATGAATTACTGACGGATGCCTTCAACCTCGAGAGTAAGATCTATAGTCGGAGATACCGGGCCCAGATTTACCACTTTGAAGTCTTTCAGGGAAAGGGTAGTAGTACCACTAAACTCAGTTCGATAGTGACCTGATGGATCTTTGTCTTCACTCTCCTTGACGGCATCAATGATGATTTCTTTGGTAATGCCCTTCAGAGTGAAGTCGCCATAAATCCTGGCATTGTTTCCATCAGTGGACTCAATGTGAGTACTGACAAAATGGGCTTCAGGAAAAGTGCTGACATCCAGAAACTCACCGCTGCGCAGATGTTTGTCCAGTTCAGTATGGTGACTGTCGATAGAAGCCGTTTTGATAATCACATCCATCCTGGACTTTGACGGATCGTCTCCATCAAAAGTGAAGTCACCGCCAAAGTTTGTAAAGTTGCCATGCAACCAGTTATAGCCAAGTAGATTGACTTTAAAGTTTATAAAGGAATGGATCCCTTTGGGATCAATGGTGTAGTCATCAGCCCTGGCCTGCACTGAAAGCCCTATGGCTGAAACCGAAAGGGTAGAAGCCGCAACTATTTTTTTGAGCTGATTCAAAGTGATTACTCCCTGGTTGGGTAGTGAGCCAAAGAGTGGATGCACCATATGGGGCTTCCTCATAAGGTCTGCTGAAACTGCATTTACACACTTGATCTACTACCAAAAAACTGAAGCTTGATCATGAAGGAAATAATCGAGCAACAACAGACTTATTCTGCCTTATAAGCCTTTCGGTAATTACCTTCATAGTCGAAGAGTTTATCGATCACTGACCAGTAATGTTTCTCTTTTTGAGCAATCACGAAGTCGGGTTTGCGAAATTTTTTTCGCTGGTTGATCACGGCATCCACAGAACTGGCCCTGAAAGGCTCGGCCCGATTGATCAGCGCGTGTTTACCAAAATGATGATAGAAAGCACCTT
This sequence comes from Endozoicomonas sp., assembly GCF_051008435.1. Lineage (GTDB taxonomy): Bacteria > Pseudomonadota > Gammaproteobacteria > Pseudomonadales > Endozoicomonadaceae > Endozoicomonas_A. The sequence goes on from NZ_JBPCXO010000419.1 coordinate 2,339, forward strand.
GTTGAGCCGGGGTATCCAGCCGGAAGAACTCGCTTACTGCCGCGCCATCTTCATCATAATAGGTGATCTTGATTCTGGTGGTTTTGCTTTTGGAGTCCGCTTCCAGGGTCATGCCTGAGCAGCGCAGAACCATGCAATCTTTTAGATTGAGGGCATCACGCAACTTCTTGTCCGGATCGACCAGCGCTTTGTTGCATTGATGGCACTTACGAGCGGCAATATCATTCTCGGCACCACACTCTTCACATTCCTTGAAGCGATAGCGGAAGTCGCACTGAACAACTTCCCCTTCAAATTCTTCAATTCCCTGACAGCGGCGACCATAGTGCTCAACCAGGTCGCCATTACTGTCTACGATACCCCAGAAACTGTTGTTATGGCCGCAGGCAGGGCAGGGTACTGTTACAGGAACGGATTTGGAGTCTGGCTTTGGGCTGCCTATCTCAGGACTAAACAAATCATAGCGATTGCCGGCAAAGTCCATGACCAGACAATCTTTCTTGTTTTCAGCCAGGCGAAGCCCCCGACCAACTATCTGCTGATAGAGGCTGACAGACTCTGTCGGTCTCAGGATGGCAATCAAATCAACATGGGGGACATCAAAGCCGGTGGTCAGTACTGAAACGTTAACCAGGTATTTGATTTTCTGAGCCTTGAAAGCCTGAATCAGTACATCCCGTTCCTGTGTCGCCGTGTCGCCAATAATCAATGCTGATTCGGATTCCGGCAGGTAGCCCATGATTTCACGGGCATGATCCACGGTAGAAGCAAAGATCATGATACCTTTCCTGCCTTCAGACTCTTTCAAGACCTGGGTAATGATCTGTTGGGTCGCTCGTCCTTTGCCCTTGAGGAGCTTATTCAAGTCTACTTCACTATAGCGACCAAAATTGTCTTTGGATAAGAGACTAAAATCGTAAAAAACAACAGGGGCATCGATCAAAGTTGCAGGTGTCAGATATTCATTTTTTATCATGTACGACAATGGAAGTTCATAGAGGCAGCTTTTGAAAAAGCGCTTTTCCTCTGTTCTCTGGGTGCCCTTTTTATCACCGGGCAGGTCTCTGGGAAGATAGTACTGATAGAGCCAGCCCATTCCAAGGCGGTAAGGAGTTGCGGTTAAACCCAATATTTTCAGTTTTGGATTGAGCCTTTGAAGGTGTTCAATCACCTTGTGATAACTGGAAGTTTTCTCCAGAGAAACCCGGTGACACTCATCAATCACCAGCAGGGTGAAGTTGTCGCCATCAAACCGATCCAGGTTTCTTACAACGGATTGAACACTGCCGAAGACCACTTGCTCAGAGGCTTCTTTCCTGCCCAACCCTGCACTGAAAATAGAGGCTTTCAGATCATAGCTTTCGTATTTGGCATGGTTCTGCTCAACCAGTTCCTTAACGTGAGCCAGGACCAATACCCGGCCACGGGCAATCCTGCCCAGTTCACTGATCACCAGGCTTTTTCCTGAGCCTGTGGGAAGCACCACAAGAGCCGGATCGTCGCTTTTGCGAAAATGCTGTATCACACTGGATACCGCTTCTTTTTGATAGGGGCGTAGCTGGAAAGTCATTCGACCATTATATCCAGCGGATGCCTTTCCTTGAAAATCAATTAACCCCCGATGGTGCTAAAAAACGGTCTATCACTTCCACTGTTTCATATGTGCATCCATATCACACTTTTACAAAGTAAGGCTGTTCACTATATTGATTGATCAAGAATGGAATACGTCAAAAAAGTACGGAGGGGGATCTGGAAAACCGAGTCCAGAATGCAAAACGAAAAGGTGGTTTATTGTGCCAGTTATCAGGAAGTGTTTTTTAATTCTATTAACGAGTGCTCTGTTACAAAATGCTTTTTATTCATCTACCGCTGAAGCTTCTCAGATAAAAGAAGTAGCAGGCACCTCATCTCTGGCTACCTTGTCATTGGTTCTCATTCAAATTGAGCTCAAATACGGGCCTTTGAAGTTTTTGCAAGATACGGTGTCTGAAGGTTCAATGACTCGAGCTATGAACGTTATGAAAAGACCGCTTTTTGTCAGTGAACAGGGGTCTTCCTATGTCCGATTCATTTCTGAGCAGGCTTCTGTTTTACCCGATCAGTTGAACAATACAGGGGTTGAGGTAATGAGCCTCAGTCATTCGGGTCAGGGCACTGAACAGCTGCTGCTGGCTGAAAAATACAGTGTTGCGTCATTCACTGCAGATAATGAGAGGTTTGGTGTTTTCTTCATTGGCCAACCATCAGAGCCTATACCTGAGAATGAATGGCTGACGCTCTCTGATGCTAGCTATACAGCCAATCAAAGGTCGGGGCCAGCTGAATCCAGACAACCCCCTGATGAGGTAAGAGTGCATTACAGTGAGGAGCTCAGGCATCAGTTCTTGATTCTGATGAAAATCGACTCAGAGGGTTACCTGATCTTAACGATCATAAGCCCAACGGCGCGGACCATTGCTATTCGCACAGGCATCCATAGGTACAGTCAGGAGGGGCATGAACTTCTTAGTCTTTTGGAAGAATATGACAATGTTCTTGTAATCGATTCAGCGCCGCATCTGATTATCATTTCAGATCCAGAAAGAGCAGCCTATGAGTTGTTTATTTCTGAAAGCGATACTCTGCTGAAAGTTTCTGACGATTTAAAGGACGAATTAGAGGAACAGCTGAAGTTTGCCTTTGATGGTTCTGGTCCTCGATTTAAGTCCGTCAGAGTAGGAAGCGGTACGCCTACTATTGATCAATTGATGATGAATAGTCGACCATTTGGAGCAGTCCGGATAAGACATGGCGGAGGTCGAGGCAGAGGAGAAAACCGGGTTCATGATCGCCAGAGCCTTCCCACACTCATTGCACCTGCTCCTTCATCAGTATCAGCTTCATCTTCAAGAAGCTCCTCCCAGATGCTCACTTGGGTAGACAGGGAGGGCGTGACAAGAACTATCAACCCCAGAACAGTGAAACCGTTTGTCCCTATGGCGACACCTGGTAGCAATCAGCCTGAAAGGACGAAACAGACTTTACCAACACCAACACCAACACCAACACCAACACCAACACCAACACCAACACCAACACCAACACCAACACCAACACCAACACCAACACCAACACCAACACCAACACCAACACCAACACCAACACCAACATCTGGGTCTAACCCTTCTTATGCTGAACGGGTCAGGGCGTCAAACCCTCGGAGAGAACAGAGGGAGGAGCAGGTACGGGTGAGTCTGGATAAAAGAGAGCATGAGAGGCAGCGATTGCTGCAAAGAACGCCGGAAGGCATTGAGGCCGATTTATCTCTGGCAATAAAAGACTGGAACGTGAATGAGCAATATTTCTGGGAGATGACACAAGACAAGACGCATCATAATGAACAGATGTTTCGTTCCTTTGTGAGAGAAATGTTTGGAAGAAAGCGTAATGTTAAGCAAATCCGTCAACTGGTCAGAGGGTGGTATTATCGTCATTGGATCAGCATCGATCAATATCTATCAATTATTCAATTACTGAGTCAGGCCCAAGCCAGCAAAAAATGGCCTGGGTAGTCAGTCATTGAGCATTCAACGTTCCCGGTTTCATTGGGAGCGGGTTATATGGAAATACTGATTCTCTGGCTTTTTTGCTATTCTGCCTTTCGATAATCCTTTATTGCCCAGGGCTGACACAAGAGAAAAAAGAATATGGCCAGAGTCGACATTGAAATTCCCGAACAGTTTGCATTCAGTACTGAAGTGGAGGTGCTGTATTGCCACGTCAATGCAGCAGGACACATGGGAAATGATTCTTTGGTGGGCATACTGAACGAAGCCCGGACCCGTTACCTGAAACAACCCGGACTCAAAGATATAGAATCGGAGAAAAAAGGGCTGATCAATGCGGACTTGGCTGTTATCTACAAAAGTGAAGCCAAACATGGAGAAACGCTAGGAGCCTGTCGGACTTATGCTTTCGAGCATAAATTTCAGTAGAACGAGTCGAATTATTCGATGGATTCGTGAGAATAGTTGACCTATTTAATCGAATTCATCGAATAATTGGGCCGTTCTT
>NZ_JBPCXO010000420.1:0-2202 GCF_051008435.1 Endozoicomonas sp.
AGAAACAGGAATTGCAGAGCTAAAGAAGTTCGCTAAAGGTCTGAATAGAGCTAGAGAGGGGCTCCTGTCGTACTGCCAGCATCGTATAACCAGTGCGAAAATCGAAGCCTTCAATGGTGTCATCAAACGGATAATATACAAGGCATGTGGTTACAATGATCTTGATTATCTCTATCTAAAAATCAGGCAGGAGGCCCAAAAATGATCAGCCAACCTGTAAAAGGGCCATAATTTTCTGATTGAAAACATATTTGAAACACACTGGTTCGTCGGCTAACTGCACAGCCTGTATTCAGAGGTTATCCCAACAAAGTTCGACCGGTTTAAGTGCCCTTCAATCAAGATAAAAAAGCACATACTCCTGCCAGAGATAAGGCAGTTCTCTGGCACTTCTTCGCCATGCAGAAACATCCTTGATCAAGCGGGCATTACGGTATTGCTCTTCAGGTAATAAATATTTTTTTACATCGTCGGGCAGAAGCACTGGGCGAATAGGTCGGGCGGAGCCTCTGGCCAGGTTGATCTGGCCCGCATCACTGAGAATATATTCACGGGCCAGTTTGGCAGCATTGGGATGCCGGGCCCATTTGTTGATGATAGTGCTATAGCCACTGATTACAGATCCATCGCTGGGAATAACCACTTCAAACCTTCTGGGGTTAATGATGTTTCTGTAATTCAACGCATTAAAATCCCAGAGCACACCCACCTCAATCTCTCCCCGCTCCAGATTGGAGACAGTAGGAGGGACCAGCGTCAACCGCTTTTCCTGGGCCAACTTTGAGAAAAGCTTAATACCCGGCATGAGATCTTTCTCACTGCCTCCCATGGCGATAGAAGCCGATAAAACCGCATTGCTTGGCTGGCTCCCCTTCCCTACAGGACCGATGGACAGCTTCTGATTGCCATTGAGAAGATCCTTCCAGCTTCGAGGAACTGATTTCACCTTTTCAAGATTTACAATAAAAGACATTGCACCGGTATAGGACAGCATCCAGTGACCATCAGGATCTTTTGCCCAGTCAGGAATTTCACGCCAGGTAGAAGGCTTATAAGGCATGGTCACGGACTGGGACTTAGCCACACTGGCAAATTCAAGACCGGAATCCCCAATATCCAGGGTGGCGTGCTTTCTCTCTGCCTTGATCTTTGAAATCACCTCGGCACTGCTCATATCCGTATCTCTCTGAACGATGCCATACTTTGTCTTCAGATCCTTCCATGTCTGCCCCCAGTTAGCCCAATCGTCTGGCATGGTGGCTGTTTCCAGCAGTCCCTCATCGGAGGCTGCTCTTTCCAGACGTTGCAGATCTGTCAGTGCATACACCTGCCAGGAGAACAGCAAGCCAGCCCCTGTCATCACTGAGAATAACCCCAACCAAAGCTGTCGCTTCATTCTGTTTCCGTCTCGTTCAGTCTGGAAAGAATCGGCGCCGTCCAGTGTGGACGCCCCTTTGAAGTTCTGCGAGCCAACAGTCAGATGCAGGAAAAGTCTTACTGCAAAACAAGAGGTAGTATGGTGGAAAAACTCAGCTTGTCAGGTAGGAGGAACAGGTGATGTAGAGGGAGAGGGAGAGGGAGAGGGAGAGGGAGAGGGAGAGGGAGAGGGAGAAAAGTAAAAAATAACCAAGTAGATGGGTTTACAAGCTGTGTGGTCAAAATCTTTGTGCTGCTTCCATGCAACCCGTCAGCTATTTGTTATAAGCATTTTTCTGGAGCAATAAAAATACTCTTTGTTAGGCTGAAAGGTTCCGTCTTGGTAGCAGTACCTCAAACAATCAACCTGTAAACCTATCTACTTGCTGCTAACACGTTATTATTTTTATTCGGGGTTAGCTGAATCAGCCTGTTATTATTTTTATTCTGGCTGTATTTATTATTCTTGACCTTAATATATACAAACCCCATGCCAACTTTTTTCAATCGACTCGCAACACCCGAAATACGTACATTTAACTAGTGCAGCGACAGATAAACCTACCCTAACAACTGGTCTATTATGTTACCCATGTACAACAGATGGGTAACAGCTAAGAGATTGTGTAACACATCCACCCAAATAGACGACCACAGGTTATTTATCGGTTGAGCGTAAAACCCCGTACTTTGAGTGCGGGGATGTAAGCTCGTCGGCGATAGCCGACTAATGCGGTGTTCTCTGCTGCTGAACGTACTGTTTGATGACTTCTATAGGAGCGCCAC
>NZ_JBPCXO010000421.1:0-10037 GCF_051008435.1 Endozoicomonas sp.
TTCTTGATAGAGCGCAGTGATTTTTTTAGGGATGTCTTCTTGTTCAGGGCGTGACCCACAAAATACAGGCCAGCTGCAGGGGTATAAAACTCCGTGTCGGATTGCTCAAATTTCAGTTCCACAAAAACGCACTTATAGGGTGAAAACCCAGATGAGCAAATATTAGTCTACAGATGCTGATATTACTAAGTTTTTGGCAAATTTAACGATCATGAACTCACGGATTCAGGACTGTTTTACAAGAAAACGTCTTCTATTCATAGCCACATAAGTCATCCTGTTTCCAGCTCCCCGGAATCCACTAAGAGCCAAAAAGAAAGACAAGCAGTAATGATTAAAAAATACACCTGTGCACTGACTACATTTGTTCTGGCATCGTCTATCTCTATTTCTGCTAAGGCAGTTGAGTGGATTAATTCAAAAGATGCCGTTGGTAATATTGTTGCCTATACAATAAGCCCTGGAGATGAGAATAAAAGTTCTTACCTGATGTATACACGCATTGATGGAGATGAAGAACTTCAGCTATTTAATTCTGACACTTATTACCTGCGTAATGGTGATGAAATTACGGTAAACATTGATATTGAGGGTATGGAACAAAGTTATTCTCTCGACGGTTCTATCAGTGAGGGTATGCTGGTGATCACTGAGCTTGCGAACTACCGCGAAATGAAAGGACTGTTTGCACAGATGAAAATGGCAGAGCGTCTGCAACTGGGATACTCTTTCCAGTCCCGTGATGATGGGGAGAAGGGAGAGCTACTCACCTGCTCTGTAAAGTTTTCCCTTGATGGCTCCAATGACGCCATCACTGAAGCTTCTTATAACTGACTACCAGGGGCCGAAATTGTCTTAAATTCACAAGGCTCCTATAGCCAGTTCCTTGCGAGGCACTGGCTTTCCTCACTTCTCTTCCTTCGTACTTATATCGGACGGTCCTGACTGGCGAAACGGGTCTAATCAGAGCAAAATAGGCCACCGTTTGAACCTGATTTTACTGATGTCAGAGGTATAGGTCTTGATGGAGAGATTGCTTGAGCGTGTGCTGTATTCTGCACGCTGGTTACTGGCCCCCATGTATCTGGGACTGAGCCTGGTGCTTATTGTGTTATTGATTGAGTTTTATCAGGGGGTACTCTATCTGGGCTTTAATGTGCTGGAGCTGGCAGAGCATGATATTACGTTAAAAGTTCTGACATTGATTGATGTCGTTCTGGTCGCCGGCCTGATTGTAATGGTGATGTACTCTGGCTATGAGAACTTTGTCTCCAAGCTGGATATTGATGAAGATACTGAAAAACTGAGCTGGCTGGGTAAAATGGACAGTAGTTCACTGAAGGCCAAACTGGCTGCCTCCATTGTCGCTATATCCTCCATTCAACTTCTGAAAGTCTTCATGAATGCGGAAAATATAACCAACGATAAGTTGTTGATGAATGTCGTGATGCACATGACATTTGTGATTTCTGCTTTGTTGATGGGGTTCCTGGATCATTATGGCAGGAAAAAGCCGAAGCCTAATGGCGTTAGTAGCCCGGTGTCAGAAAAACTGATCGATTAGGCTCTGTTAGAGTGGCTGGTTACCACAGGTTTAACGCTGCGATAGCCAGCCAACGAGATCGGTCTCCCATCCATTTCTGTCGAGGTTTCGAGAGAATTCTTTCAGCCTCGGCAATGATTCTGCCTTTTATAGACATGGCCAATTGGATGTCCCCGTATTGGAGAAGAGAAAGGTAGATTTTCAGTATATCTTCGAGATTGAACTTCTGGCTTTTGCTGTTGATTTGCCTGGCTTTGCTCAGGGCATGATGTCTTGAGTACAGTTCCTGCTCCAGCTCAACCAGCGCCTGCTCACCCATTATTTCCAAAATGACAGGGGTACCCAGGCGTCTGCAGTGTTCAGTGGGAAGTAATCTGAAAATGCCCAGTTTGTCTTTTGCCGGGAGTACCGGTTGGAGAAAAAAGGTCGGCTTCAGTGCTGAAGGGCACTCTGTTGCCACCCGATAGCAAACCTCAATGCAGGCCTGCCTTTCTTTATCCGTGATTTTCCCAGTGAGTTTTTCCAGCAATCGTTCGGGACTGGCTCTTCGACTCTTGATAGCCGTGATAATCAGTTCAGGGTGTTGCAGTGCAGAAGCCATCTCTGCTGTCTGGGCAAGAGAAGCCTCTCCGTATTTTTCAACGACTCTCAATTCTTTGGGAGAGAGCCGTTCAGGATTTGAGGGCAGGGAATCAGCCAGCTTCAGCATGGCATCAGAAAAACTGCTGTCAATTTCAAGTGACTCGGGGAGCATATGGACAAGCGCTTTTCTTCGGCAGTCTGCCAACCGAACCCCGGGTGATAAAAAGCAATCAAGCAGGAAGTCACTGAGACCCCCTTCCATAATCTCCTGCCGGGTGGTGGGTGAACGAATAGCGGAAAACAGTTCAATAATATGTTCGCAGTGTTCTTCACTGTCCATGGGAAGATGTTCAATCAGTTTTGCGCAAGCTTCATCACTGAAGCCAGGGTAAGACTCACCCTGTAAGACTTTCAGCTGCTGGAGCAATCTGGCAATCATTGTTTTATCCGTATTGGGTTTCAATACCGACAGCGTCAACTGTCTGATGACATGCTGCTCTTCTCTTTCACGATGCGCCTCAGCAGGGTCAACAACGGGGGCTGCTGTTATAGCAAGAGCTTTGGGTGTATGGCCTTGCCATCTTGCCAGGGTCTGTTTCATTAGAGTAATGGCTTGTTCCATTTGAGCGGTTTCTGAAGTTTTCTCAGATATGCATGTCCTTAAATGACTTGTCAGCAATGCAACATCTGCAGGGAGCAGGCTCAGAGCGAGCGCATCAGGAATATCCGTTAACGGTTGGACCAGAAAATGGGCTGGATTTAACGTCTGATATAAGGAAGTTGGAAGGCAACCTTTTTCGATCAGAAGAATCAAGCGAGCCGCAGGTAAAAAACCACCTTTGGAAAGGGCGTGACGCATTGTTGCCAGACCCGCTTCTTTATTTTCACGAAAGCCCATTCCGGTATATTGTGCGATCCCATGATACAGCTCACGTTCAGGTGTCTGGCAGAGAAAGGGAGCGCTCAGGTATCGATAACATCGTGACTTTACACCGGAGTCCGTATCCGGGTTGAGCAGACACCAGTCGAGCAAACGGCATTGGGCTTCTAGATGAAAGCATTCTGCAGACTGACATAACTCTGCCGCTATATCGGTATCGGTGCTTCCTGATGGCAGATGGTGCCAGGCCAGCATAGCCAGAAGATAAGGTCCGGTTGTTTTACTGTAAGGGCTTTTTTTGAGCAAAGCATGATAGGCCGCAGAGAAGTCCCTGAACTCAACCAGTTTGCAACCTAGCGTCTGATAAAAATCGAAAGCATACTTCTCGCTTGCCAGAAGGCATTGCTTTTCGGTTGGAAGCTTGCTTCTATGAGTTGCCAGCACTGCAGTGAGTGAGAGCCTTTCAGGGGAATCAGGTGGGAAATGCTTCAGTAACGGTTTTGCTTCTTCTCTGGAGAGAATTCCAAGCTCCAGACTGAGGAGAAGGAACTTGATTTTCTCTTTTTCTTTAACCGTTTTGTTCTTGACCTGGTTGACCACATAGTCTTTGCAGGGGACACCGTTCCGATAGCTTAAGATCAATCGGGCAAGAGGCTTTTTATGCCCTGAATGACTTTCAATGATCTGTTCAGTCTCTTGTGGAGTGATCGGGTCAACCCTGTCTTTCTCAAGGGCTCTGATCCACTCTGCAGCCATGGGGGGCTCTTCCAGTAATGTACTGACAAGATAATTGATATGTGCTTGCAGGGAAGTTTGAGAAGACTGAAACAATTTACTGAAAAAAGCTTTGTCCTTTTTCTGGAGTCCCGTATACATGCTTTTGGCCAGTGCGTCTGGGGCCTGCTCTGTTTCTTCTGTCAGACGCACTTCCAGTTCTTCAGCCAGTGCCGATGTGCCTTCTTCTCTATTCACTTCGATATAGGAGCATAATCCCTGTAATTGCTGTCCTTTGAGCACGTGATCCAGCTTTTCAAATTTCACCTGTTGTTCTTTGATCTTCTCAAGTAGCTGATTCAACAAGAGTTTGGTTTGAGTCTTGAGTGGGCGAGGTACAGAAGTAAGGTAAGGAAGGGTTCTGAGCGCCACGGCCAGAGGATCAGCATTGGGGTATTGAAGGCACTGTTCAACAACCTTCAATGTCTGTGCTGCCAATGCCTGTGCTGCGGTTAGTTCTGTTTCAAGTGTTCTTACCAGAGCATGCTGCTCAAGAGCGTAGGAAAATGAGCCTGGTAATTTACAACGATACAGCTCGTTTCTTTTAGAGAGCGGTCCAAAACATTGAACGGCTTTTAGTTCCAGTTCGGACGCTGCCTCACTCAATGACTTCGATTGTCCATCTAGGGCCGCAAGGTTTTTTTCCAATATTGCCTGAACAGAGGATAAATGGTTTTGAGTCAAAGAATGGGTTCTGGCAATGACAGTATCCATCTGTTGAGTCAGTTTTTGAAAGGTCTCACGATCAATATGACGACTTGAATAGGAGAATAAGGTTTGGACTTTATCCAGCCAGGCTTTGAGAATGGCTGGGTTTTTCTCATCTTTGAGGGACTCTGATAGTTGCAGCAGTTCCTGACATTTGATGGAGACATCCAGGGGATGGTGAGTGATGACCTGTATTCTACACAGGGCAGAATAGTGGGGAGGCAGATCACTGAACAGGACTCGATAGTTCTGAAGATCTTTCCTGTCTTCTTCTTTTGCGTGGGCATATCGCCTTCCCATCCTATCGGATCGGTTAGCTGCCTGATATTGCCTGTTGAAACTCTTGAAAGCGGCAGTATTACCCTGTTCCAGAGCTAGTTTTCCCAGCGACTCATAAATATGACCGTAGTCTTTAGGGCTGACACCCAAATCAGAAGCGATCGCCAGAGCCAGATGGAGGGATGTGGCGGGTAAGGAATAATGACTGTAATGATTTTTAAGGTCGTACCAGAAACTGTTAAAGAAAGCGGGCTCATTATACCAGCGCTTGAGCAAGTGACTTTTCTGGCCGACGGTCTCCAGTATTTCGTCGAAAACCACTTCTTTGGACAAGCTGGCTGAGCAATGGTTAAGAGAGGCAAGGCGATACAGGGTTGCCATTCTGTCAGACGATAAAGCCCGTTCAATTAAAGTCTCATCGCCAGAGCCATAATTGGAAACCTGAACCATATGGGTGAAGACCAGTGTCTGTGGATCGCAGGAATATTGCCAGTCTTCAAGTAATGCCAGGGCTCTTTCCGGGAAAGCTTTGGCCTGAGCCGTTCCAGCAGCTTTCCAGTCATCGACTGAGTGAAGGTTATCCTTGCAGAGTGGATAAAGTTCTCTTGCCCGGGCATCGGAGTGACAGTGAGACAGGCAGATATTGATTAATTGTGTTTGATCACTCCGTGTCAGTTGGGAAGAGTCAGGTAACTTCTTGCAGCACAGGTAAAGTGCATTGGCCAGGTCCGGACAAAATTTTATCCAGGGTTTCGTCTCGGGCTTAAGCAGGGATATCAACAAGGTTTCGCGTTTTTGAGGTGTACCGGAAGTCAGATATAACTCAGCCAGTCGTTGTTGTGCGGGTGCGAAACCACTGCGAGAGAGCTTATCGAGTGTCTTCTCTGCCAGATGTTCTTCTCCCTTGACCCAGTTGCATTCGGCCATCCAGAGGTCAAAGAGAAAGCGAGCAGAATCTCCTGTTCTAGTACCTTTTGTGGCGTAGTCCTTTTCAAGAGATTTAAGAATGGCATCGGCTTTCTCAGTATCCAGATCGCCAAAAGTCTCCTTGAGGTAGAGCATGGGAGCGAGCTGTCTGACATTTGGATCTTCATTAGCCATCAGAAAAGAGGCAAGACCCGCTCTGCTTTTCTCAGAAGGTGAACGTAGGTAATGCGTTATTTGCTGAACAATAGTCTGGTCATTGGTTAATGGTTTCAGACTTTCAATTTCTTCGAAGGTCAGGGAGTGCATCCATTTAATGCCCTCATCAAACTGAAGAGCAGAAGTTTTATCTTTTGCAGGAAGCAGCAGCTGAGCGGAAAGCTCCAGTTTAGCTCTCGGGCTGCCAGCATCGGCCGCTCTTCTAAGGCAAAGCAGTTCCAACTCTTTGGATGCCGTTAAGGGAGGGGATGAGGTGGCTGCTGCTTTGGCTATTTCAAGATGCCAGTGAATGAATTCTTCGCGGTTAACTGATGGTAGTTGGGCAAGGCAGTCCAGTTGGCCCTGATTTAATTTTGAGAGGAAAATAATGGTATCGAGGTACTCGATAATCTCTTTGAGCTCTTCTTCACAACCTTTCGTTATCTGCAGCTGTTTCTGGGCAAAGTTGATAGTTTGCTCATACTTTCCTTGATCAAAACACTTTTGAACCAATGGCAATAGTTTCGTGAGCTGCTCGTGTCTGGTTTCAGGCATCGTTGGCCTGGAGTTCAGAAATAGGGCTGATTTGTCAAGGCTCAAGGGAGAGTGTGAAGGCTTGGAGCCAGCGCGCCTTATGCTATAGCTGGCCAGTGTCCTGGTGCCAGTTTGGGAGGCAGCTAATTCTGCAGACATTATGGAAGGCACCGCAGGCTGTTGAACCGTTGGTGGTTCCACAGTGTGTGGTACTGGGCGGCCTTGTATTAGACCCGAACTGGCTTCTGAACGCTGCAGCATGTATAGACCTCCTGTCATCGCAATAGCTCACGCCAGATAAAGGCATCTGGACATACTTGAGACCCTTGAGCGGGTGGAAAGTTCCTATTGAATTAAGTAGGCGTCCTGATACGGGAAAGGTAACTTAGAATTTATAATTTGAGTATTGATTAACCTTATTCAGTCTCTCTTTTATGTTGCTCTATACTCTGGATTTATTTGGTACTGCTGTATTTGCTATCAGCGGAGCCTGGCTGGCCTGTCGCAAGGATATGGATATCTTCGGTGCAATGGTTCTGGCGTTTGTCACTGCTGTGGGTGGTGGCACAATTCGCGATGTCCTTTTGGGGGCAACGCCGGTCTTCTGGGTTCAGGATCATGATTATGTCATGGTCATTCTTGCTTCAACCCTGCTGTCTATTCTTGTCCGACGCTGGCATGAGAGAATTCACAATCTGTTGTTGATTTCTGATGCCCTGGGTCTGGCGGTTTTTACTGTGATTGGTGTCACCAAGGCATTGGCTTTTGGTGCTTCACCCATTGTTGCTGTGATGATGGGAGTGTTGACCGGTTGCGGCGGAGGTGCAATCAGGGACCTGCTTTCTGGTGAAGTACCCTTGGTGCTGAAGAAGGAAGTTTATGCGTTTGCCGCTATGGCTGGTGGCGCACTGTTTGTTGTTTTAGGGCCACGTGTTGGAGTCAATGAGGCTACATTGCTTTCTGTCGGTCTGATTCTGTTGCTCAGATCGTTGGCGATGTACAAGAAATTATCACTTCCCCGTTTAGATCTGCCTCCAATCGCCCGCTGACCCGATGGGAACTCTGGTATATAGCTATTCGATCAGAGTTTCCAAAGTTTTAATAACAGTTATTTACTAGTCGTCGTTTATGTCTGTAAAACAAGGCATGGAAGCGTATCTGCGTCTATACCTTTCAAACCAACACACACACATTGAGGTTTGAAAATGGCTTTCTGTTCACGACAGGGGGCGGCGGTGCTGTCTCCTCTTTTTGCCGCCATGGCATTCTCATTTCATTCCAGCACTGCTCACTCTGCGGGTTATAGCATTCACGAAAACTCGGCAAGTTATATGGGTACAGCCTTTGCGGGGAAGGCTTCCAACCCACAGGATGCTTCGATAGCGGCAAACAATCCGGCAGGTATTGCTTTTGTTGAAGGTACTCAGATTTCCGTCGGTTCTGCGGTTATTTTCGAAGGAGGGGAGTTTGAGGGTAAGCATACTATTCCAGTAGGTGGAAATGATGTGATTGCGCAAGGTAAAACCAAAGATTTCCAGTCTACAACCTGGGTTCCTTTTGGTCATTTTGTGATTCCAGTAAATGAGCAGCTCAGCTTCGGTCTCAGTGGATATGGTCCCTATGGTATAGAGCTTGACTATGATAAAAACTGGGCTGGCAGGTACTTTGGTAATAAAACTAGTGTCAAAACAATAAACCTTCAAGGTACTGTTTCTTACAAATTTCAAGAAGACTTTTCGGTTGGATTTGGTCTTATTGGGTCTTACGTGAAAGGTGAGCTTACACAGAAAAGCAGTGCTATGAATCTGCCCCCAAATATTGCAGATATTAATGCGAAAGTTGATGGCGATGCAGAAACATTAGGATGGACTGTTGGAGCGTTATGGAAAGTCAGAGAGCGGACTTATTTGGGGTTGGCGTACTTCTCTCAGCTTGATTTTAAGTTAAAAGGGGATGTGACGGCAGATGGCGCTTTAAATATTCCTAACCCTATAACTGGGAAAATTGCTCAGGTCCCAGTTAATGAAAAAACAAAAGGGAAGCTTGATATTACTATGCCAGAGAAGGCAGCACTGAGCCTAACTCATAATCTCAATGATCAGTGGGCTTTGATGGCGGAAGCCACCTGGACTCGCTGGAGTCGCTTCGAAGAGTTCTATGTCAGGGCTGATGATCCAAATCTATCCAGTTATGTGCCCATCAAATGGAAAGATGTTTGGGCCTGGAGCTTTGGGGCTTCATGGCAAGTGATGCCCGAGTGGCAGCTAAGAGCCGGTTATATGTTCGATCAGTCTCCAGTAGACGACAAAAACCGTACCGCTCGTACGCCCGATGCTGATCGCAACTGGTTTACTCTGGGTGCTAACTGGAAACCTGATCCCAAGTTCTCCATTGATTTGTCCTATGCTTACGTCAAATTGAAAGAGGGTAAAATTAGCGAAACCAAACACGATATACCCACCAATGGTGGCGCAGTTATTCCCAGTTATGGGACATTAACCGGCGAATACAACAACAGTTCTCATATTGTGGCTGCACAATTGAATTATATTTTCTAGACTTGTTGAGCCTGAGGCCTTGCCTGCTTTGCGGGCAGGGTCTTGATATCGGTTTTTCTGAACCAGGGAATTATTCGATGAAAGCAACCTTGAACAACCTTACAATTAAAAAAAACCTCTTGATAGCAACCTTCGTTATGTCAACGGGTGTGCTTGTTTCAGGGTGTGCGTCCCAGCCTTCCAGTCACAAAGACGAAGCAGTGACTGACAAACGTGTGATTGATCAGGGTAAAGTCTGTCAGGATCTTGGCCAGATTTTCACTAAAAGCCAGGATGGTTTCTCTGACATTCGCAAACAACCTTCTTTCTATAACAAAATCACCATCTGGCAGACAGACTATCAGCCTTTGGAAGGTGGCTGTGAAATCTGGCAATGGTCCAATCGCTATAGCTATGTCTGTAGTCGTGTTCTGCCCGATGAACAAACGGCCACTCATGCTTTTGATGAAGCTTCCCGAGTCATCAGTCAATGTCTGCCAAAGAGCTGGAGCCAGCAGCAGGTAGCATTGCCAGACGAGAAAGGGGAAAAAATTCAATATTCCATCAATGGGCAGGTAAGGGGATCGTTGGAAAAAGTCAGCACAGGAGGGCTGTTTTCCAAAGCCTGGACGGTCTATTTGTTGATTTCATCACTAGAAAATACTCAGTAGTGGTGTTATGATAGGACGTACGCATTGACAGCGTGTCCTGAAATTTGATAAATGGCAGAAATGACTGTTTTTCAGGGATAAAAGTGAGAAGTACTACTCGCCCAACAACTGCACGATGCACTCTTTCACAATACATGGGCTTTTTGATGAGTGAGCCCGTCAACATGCACAAGGCTGGCAGAAGTGACAGGCATTTCTCACGATAGCGTTAATCGCTTTCTTCAGCGCGAGGATTATCAACCAAAAGATATGTTCGATGAGGCTGCTCAAGACCTATGCCTTGTTGGCGGCACCCTGAGTGTTGATGACAGTGTACTCGACAAACCATACAGCTATTCTGTGGCACTGGTCAGCCACTTCTGGTCTGGTAAGCACCACCGGGTAGTCAAGGGAATCAACCTCGTCAC
>NZ_JBPCXO010000422.1:0-4155 GCF_051008435.1 Endozoicomonas sp.
TACTGCCAATATTGCAGTGTTTCGACAATTTTCAACTGTTTAAAAATCAGGAAGAATAAAAAAACAGATGTATATTCTTAAATCTGCTTTCTCTGTGTCATGACGTATGATTAGTGGTAAACAGGTAATGATTTAAGCTCTTTTTTCCGATTTCATCACGTTGATGATCATTGAATTTAAGTGGTTCCATGTTAATCAAGTGTTTTAGGAAGTAGGGTAGTGAGTAATCAGGCTACTGGGTTTGTGGAATTTATAGGATGTCCCTTTTTTTCTTTTTTTCTCAAAAGTCGTGCGATAGGTCTGTTTGATCAGTTGTCGTACGGTGTCCTGGGCTCTTCGCCCATTGGCGATTTGGGTCAGCAAGAATGTTTGCTTGATGGGGTGTGCTGCCTGATTGATGTAGAGCAGTTTCTGCTAACCCATGGAAATACTAATCTGGTGATCAATGCTCCCGAATTGAACCTTTAATAAGTATCTAAAGATCGAACAAATAGCTGTTTTTGGCTGTTTTTGGCTGTTTTGTCCCCTAAAACTGTACTTGCGTCACTATATGTGACCAATATGACGAGTTTAGAGCAGTTTCAAAACCAAGGTTGTCCGTGAAATATTAACTTTTGAGGAGCTTATGAGTCGGTCCAAGACAGATTGAAGATTTCAAAAGCTTCTCTCCAGTCCATGCAGAGCAAAGATTTGAGAGAATCAGAAAGAGTTTTTTAGGAAACCCTTAAAGCCTATCAAGTACATTAAACAGGCAGCACACCCCTTGATGGAAGCGGAATGAATCGAGAGGTTCACGTTCCGTTTTGCGAGAGGCTGAGGGGAAAGTTTCCTCGGTCTACTCACCTCGCTCTGCCTGCATCAGGCATTCGACAGTGTTGTTGCTAAATGAAAAACTCCTGCCAACCCAGTCAAATCTGACTGTTGGATCTGGAGCTGCGATGGATCAACGGTCATGACTCATTGGTTAATCCTTTTTTTTGTATTTTTCAGTCTCAAAACTTTTGCATATCAGGAAACTTTTGCATATCAGGAAACTGCGGCGGGAATAGCCATTCCTGTTCAGGATCAAACACTGGTGCTGGAAGGGGTTGACAGCGCTCATCTGCAGGGACAGTTCCAGAAGGTTATTTCCCATGCGTTTTATACCGCTGGAATGGTTCTGGTACCCTACTACATGGCTGCCCTGACTGGAAAAACGGCTCATGCTTACCCTGTGGCCAAACCTTATTTACAGTTTGTTTCCCAGATGTTCACAAACGCTATCTGGGGATGGCTCGCTGGACAGGCTCTGGTTGGGGGGAGTCAGCTGCTGGCGCAGGGCGTCAGCCAGAGAATAAAAGCCGGGACTGACTCTCTGTTCTGCGGCAAGAGGCAGGGAACGATGCCAGTCTATCTGGATGATCCATGGCAGGCGCGTCATTGGTATTTGCAGTTTTCTTTCCCTGATGAGACAGAGCCTTATTTCAGAATGGTGCCATTAATTTATGATTCTGCAGAAAACCCAGACGTCGAAACAAATCAGGATGAGTGGCAAAACCTCTATCATCTTTTAAGGCATAATCAGGTCAGCAATCTGGAGATAAGGCTCGACAATTCTTCGGATACAGAACAGATTCACATCACAATAAGTCTGGAGGATAAGCGCCGGATAGAAACATCTGTTCCGACAATGACAACTGGCCTGGGCCGCTGGGAGCTGGACTGGTTATCGAATACTTGTATGAATACGCCTGAAGACGAGCTGTACAGTTTGTTTGATCCTGCAAGCGTCAAAATGATCAGTCGGGTTGTGTTTGAAGCGTTGTCTGAGGTCATTGAAACTGTACCAGTGTCGTTCTTTTTACCTTCCCCGCTAAAAACGATACACCATTCATATGATGGGTTACAGCAAATAACAGGGCACCCCCGGTATTGGCTGGTTTATAGCGCCATAGCGGAGTCTCCCCATTCCGGCTTTGTCTATCTGGCGGATAAGCGCAGAGACCCCCATGCGCTATTGGAGGTTTTGGGGATGCTGGAAGCGGAATACATCGTAGCCGGTTATTCAGCGCAAAAAATATGGCCCAGAGAGTGGCTGAATCTGTTGCACACAGGGATACAGCTATTAGCAAATCAGGGGGCGCTAAGAGTGCTGGAGTGGCCCTTGCAAAATATGATTGACTGGCAAAACAGTCCGTCAACGGATTTTACACCGGAAGAAAACGGTTTGGAGTCCATCATTCAATCAATGAGAGACCTGTGGCTTGAAAACATCAGTAAGAGTATTCATGACTATTTATATCCTCTCCATCTGGCTGTACTTCAGAGGATAGCTCTATTTATAGTACCACCAGAAAAGACGTCCCTTCCTGCGAATAAACGACAAAGTGCTACTGCCTCTAAAGTAGAAAAAAAGGAAAAAAAAGGAAAAAAGAAAAAAAAAGGAAAAAAAAGGAAAAAAAAGATGAAAGAATCGAAACCGATTGATCATACAGCTCTCAGATTAGAAGGTTCCGCGTTTGACGGTAATGGTAATGTAGAGGCCGTAGAAGATCTATTGAGGGATGATAGTGAGCTTGCGCTTCACACTGGACAACCTTTTTCTTCTCGGCCCCTCCCTCAGGACAGGCCTGATACTTTTCCCTCCCCTGCACAATCCCCTGCACAATCCCCTGCACAATCCCCTGTACAGGAGCATAGGATCGGACAGGCTCAGCATTCTCATTCACCGGAACATTCTGCTCTCACGGCAGAACGCACCGTTTATATGTCCAGTATCAAGGAAGACCGTACAGCTTCCCCCGATAGCAACTGGTCATTCGAGCCAAAACCTGAATGGCCAGAAGATAAAAGACTTCTTGCCATGTGTGTGTGTAGCTATGGTGGGGAGGGTAAGTTGACAGAGCGTGCAGTAGCCATGCTTAGGGATAAAGACCGTGACGGTACCCTGTTCCCTCATTTTGCTATTGATAAAAAAGGTTCAGATGAGTATGAAGATGGCCGTGAGAACTACAGCCATGGTTACTCGATTAGTGATGAACGGTACCAGATAATAGCCACCCTGCTGCATGAGCATGATGAGAAAGGGCAGATTCTTGATGTTCTGGAGGTTGAAGAGATATGGAAGAACCACTTCCCTGACGGGTACTGGGAACCGAGCATCAGGTTTATATCGGTACCTTATGGCGCTTATTACCATAATTTCTTCGTTCTCTCTGATCACGATGGAGTGGATCATTATGACAGAGGCTGGCGCAATAAATATGAGTTGTTTTTGCGGCAGAAACAAGAGACGACGAGAAATGACCACTTTGCTGAAAAATTACGCACCTTTTTGTTCAGCGACAAAACGTATAAAGAGAAAGTGGAACTCCTTCAAAACCTTTTCGAGCCTGTGACTTCAGAGGATGATTCATCTGTTACCCTGGAAAGAGTTATAGATAACTTTGAATGCCTGATCGGAAAGATATTTCAGGAAGCCTCTGAAGAGTTCAAAGTATGTGCTTCCAAACAAGAAAGCATAAAGAAACCGCTGAAAGAAACTCCCAGATAAAAGCGTCTGCGGACTTTGCGGATTGATATTCCCCAGCAATAAAGGCCTACTTCAGGATTTACTGTACATAAAAACACAGAATGCCTAAATCGGGTAGCCGGAGGTCTCTAGCCTCCACGTAGCGTGCGGGTCCGCACTACACGGTTCACCGCTGATAGTTAAACCTGATTCATAAGTCTTTCAGAGAAACAAGCCCAATGTTTGCAAGAAAACTGTTGATCAAATTTCTGGCTCTTCCCTAAATTAAGTGGGTGATTTAATCTATATTCAATACTTTATATTCTGGATTTAATGAAGGTTGTAACCGTTTCAGCAGCTTCCAGTAAATGCTGCTCATGAGTGAAACCTGATTTTACTCTGGGTTTCAGGTCATGATTGCCGTCTTCCAGCCAGTGGAGCTGAATATTCTTAGACAAGTCATAACCCTGAACGGTTGAATGGTCACCCATAGCATCACGGCTGCCCTGAACCACTAGGAGCCTGCCGGACTAAGAGCAAAAAACAGGCATAATCGTCTGTACTCACTACCCAGAACAACGACCTCTGTCAAATGAAGAAGTGGACTTTTCGACCCATTGATCGCAGTACGCCTGACATGTTTCCTGCCAGTGTCGATGACTACT
>NZ_JBPCXO010000423.1:0-13729 GCF_051008435.1 Endozoicomonas sp.
GAAGTTGTTTCTCTCGATCGATTGGAGTTCACAATCAATGATTGTGAAATACCGATCAACGTCGTCGTGCAAAGGCCGAAGCACTTTATGAGTAACGGAATACAACAATTTAGCCATTATCACCTCACCACTTGCGCTCAGACAAAGGCAATGACTTCAGGAACGCCTTCGGCATCCCTCCATCACGCTCCAGCTTGTTGAATCCCTGGTATAACCAGAACCTCATCACCGAAGCCCGATCACACTCCAATTTCTCAGCCTCGACCTGAGCGCGCTCCAGAATGTTTTGAGGCATTCGTATACAAAATTGCGTCAAGGACTGCGCCTGTCGCATACCATTTCCTCCAGACAATAAAAAACGCCACGCACACCACCAACCAGCGTTAGCCGGTCAAGGGTGAGACGTGGCGTCCTTTCCAACCTGTCGTCTGTTGCTGCCACCAATGGCAGAAACCGAAAGGCCAGTTTCAAATATGTTGGGTTGTCTCAATTGCCGTTGGAACCCAAAAGGGATCTACAACGAATAACAACCAAGATAGAAAAGTGTATCACTTTCCGTCAAGACAGAATGCTAAAAAATGCCTTTCTTTCTGTTTTCAATGCCTTCCATTTTTTTTGAGATGACCGACAAAACACGGACAAGCACCAGTGCTGAAAGAACTGCCACTAAGGTCAAGTAGCCAGGGTGATCACCATGAACTGAACCATTCTTATCAGGAAACACTTCAAAGATAATGACTCCGAAAACCGGCGCTGTAAAAAACATCAACACCTCATAAAGCCTGCTTGTTTTAGATAGTATGCACAGGGCTTTCCCCAAGAAAAAAATCAATGCAGGGTAGAAAAGAATCACCGCTAATAGTGTTTGACTGCTCATTGCTTTACGGGAGTTGATTGATAAGTGTTTGTGGCCGTGGCACCGCTGGCAATAGCTTCAAACCTGAGCGCATTCTTCCCCATCTGATGAAACCCTCTTTGAAAGTCTGTTTCAATAAACCTCACTAACTTCCAGGGTCTCTGTCCAAACATTTTCTCATGGGCAAAAGTCCGTGGAGCTGAATGTATCTTCAGACCTACTGCACCTGCTGAAAACAGAAGATCCGCACCACCATAGACCACATCCCCATAAGCACTGTCCAGACCTACCAGCCTCACAGCTCCTCTATAAGCCCATCGTGCAGGTCCAACACTATGACTGTCTTCATTGGCAAAGAACCCATAAATACCACTCCCGCCTTCATAAAGATTGGTTACACCATGAGCTATCATCGCAGCACCAATGGGTGTACCTATGCCTACCGTTCCTTTGATTAGCACAACACCACCAAGAACCTGAAAGCCACCTGCCACTGTACCAATCAAACTGGAGGCAAGCTGCCAACCTCGCTTCTCGATATAGTTACCCGCCCGGTTAATAGCCTCAACAATTTCTTGTTCAGCTTGTCGCGATATTTTTCTAATGCTTGAACGCAACTGATCACAATAAATATTCACTTCCATCATGAACTGCTGTCGGGCTGCCACGGAATCTTTGAACAATGTATGACCGACCATAGATGCTTTACTGCGAAGTCTGGCTATCGCTTCTTCCACCTGACTTATCATTGAGACTTCCTTCTCATTACTTGCAACGTGCTGTTTCCAGAAAAAACAGTACTACAGATCAACCAACGAAAACCACAACCGCCCTTTGTCTTTGCTTTTCTGTATTGCGTTCGTATCCCGTTTTGATACTATAACTATCGGAAACAAAGATTGCCGTTAGTTAAAAGGGATAACAAAAATGACCCTGAGCGTTGTCCAAAATCAGCACTTCATTCAACCGTTTAACAGTCTCAGCGAAGAAACATTAGCCAACCTCAATCACTCCATCAGTCCCAACACGCTGAAGGGTTATTTGAAAGACTTGGGGCTAACCCATGGATTCGATACCTTGGCTCCGAAGAACTCATACCGGCACTGGATTGAGAAAGAAGGCATCACCGGTCAGCTACCACACTCCCCTGATATCGTTGCTAACTACCTCTCATTTCTGGATTCGGAAGGCCTGAAACCCGCCACCCTGCAACGTCGCTTGCGAGCCATCAGCTGGCTGCACAAGACAAGAGGCTACGGACAATCCAACCCAGCCCAACATCAGCTGGTTACTGATACCCTCAAAGGACTGAAACGAAGAAGAGCTAGTGAAGGCAAGAGTAATGCCCCACAACAGAAAGCCCCCGCCAGAGCTGACGCTGTATCTTTGATGGCCGATCACTGCGATCAGGGAAATATTGCCGGTTTGCGGGATCGCGCCCTGCTTCTGGTTGGTTTTGCCGCCAGTCTGCGCCGCTCGGAACTAGTCGCCCTAGAAGCGAGCGATATTGTCATCACACCCAAAGGCGCTGACATTCATATTCGTAAATCCAAAGGGGACCAGGAAGGAATGGGAGCAACGGTATCTATTATCCGAGGCAAGGCGCATTGTCCGGTAAAAGCCTTGCTGGACTGGCTGGAAGCTGCAGGTATTCAAAATGGGCCTGTCTTCCGAAGAATTCGGCGAGGGGGATCGGTTGACCCTGAAAAAGCACTGACAGACCAAAGTGTGGCTCTGGTCATCAAACGCTATTGCAAGGCAGCAGGGTTAAACTCATCAGTCTATTCGGGACACAGCCTGCGAAGCGGGATGCTGACCAGTGCCGCCGAGAACGGCGCTGACCTGATTCCACTGGCGCAACACGCTCGCCACAAAGATCCGAAACAAACGCTGCACTACATTAACCAGGCGAACCGCTATAACAACAACCCGACTGAGGGATTGCTCTGAAGAGGGAGGGGCAGAAAAAGGAACGGGAGCAATCACGCTCCCTTGTTGAAACCAAGACGTCTCAACAGCCTTTTGAACAGGCGCTCTTTCGGCTTCTTTTTCTGGTAGGGAAAATCGGCAACCGCCCTGCCGAGATAGGCAGGGGGAGAAAAATGCGGTGACCGGTCTCCAGACTCTGGCCGTCGCAGATAGCCTACAAATTCTGGCTGATTCTCTTCTATCTCTTCTTCCTTTGCCTTTATGGCTGGACTTCTTATCAGGAAATCGGGGATATCCAGACCATCAACCTTTGAATTACTGGATCCACAACCCTGTGTGACTTCCTCCTTTCCTCTACCTTTTTGGCGAAGATGCAAGGGTTCCGTCAATTCCACAAGTCCCGTCAAAGCGTAATCCTGTTGCTTCTTCTTGAGCTTCAATGCCACACACCGATCATTCTCACTGTGCTTATCCAGCTCCTCGAGACTTTCTACCAAGTGAACCGACTCATTACACTGGTTACACAGCTTCACTTTGTCGTCACCAGCCTCAGTCAACTCCTCCCAACGCTTCGAGCACTTGAAGCTGAACCGGCTTTCAATCCCGGAGTCAGTATCCTTCTCTGCCATTTCGGAAAATACCCTTTTTATGTTTTATGTTTTATGAATTATGTTTTCCTAAGTATTCCCTGATGGCTTCACGGGCAATGGCCGACATGGAGCGATTATCAGCCCTGGCTCTCTTCCTGGCTTTCGCCAACGACTCAAGTTCATCGTAAAGACTAACCGGCAAGGCGATGGTCAGTCGCTCTATTGCTTCTTCTATCGACTGGGGCTTTCCATAAGGCTTATCCGCCAGGCTATCCGCCAATGCTTCAGCAACCTTTGGATCGACCTTCTTCTTGCTGGCCTGTTGTGATCTGGGCTTAACCATTGAACACCTCTTTGTATAAAGCGGTCAGCTCTTCAATGGCCAGCTTGTTGCTGGTCTCCAAAACCGATAGGCCTTCGCTCATCACATCTCGATAGATTTTTCGGTATCGACCAGAAGACTTCAGCGCAATGAACTCCGGGAATTCGCCTACATAAGATTTAAAGTCCCTGCGCTCATTCTCAATCACCTGGATATTGGTCGATGCCATGGTCTGGTAAACCAACACTCTCAATGAAGGGTTAAAATCCATCACTCTGACCACCTGCTCCTGTAATTCACCCAGGGTATCCAAATCCAGTTGGCTGCACTGGTGGGGAGCAATCATTAAGTCAGCCACTGTTGCAGCTGTGATCATTTCCCGGCTATTCCTGCCTGCCACATCCACCAAAACATGACTGTATTTGCCATCAAGGCTTTGCAACGTTTGGGAAAGGTTGTCGTATTTTTGCACCAGCGTAATCGCTGGCTGAGTACCTGACGCTTCTCTTTCAAGATTCCAACGTGACGCACTCCCCTGTCGATCCGCATCGACCAAGCAAACATCACCTCCATCTTTCGCTAACGACACTGCAAGGTTACAAGCCAGTGTTGTCTTGCCACTGCCTCCCTTGTTGCTGCCAAGCAATATGATCATCCTCAGTCCTTTTTATGCATTATGTTTTCATAATTATGTTTTATGTATTACGCACTGTAAACCCTGTCCCCTCTTCTATTGAATCTTCGCTCTGCTCCCTGTATTACGGTCACACCCTATGCAGCTATCGCAGCGCCTTTAAGCTTTTGATAATATGGTAAAAAATACGCTACAAACCACAAACTCCATCAATGAAAAAGTCTTTTAAAATGATGATATTTCAAATAAAAATGAGGTACACAAAAAAACCCGCACAGAGCGGGTTTCAGCAATATCTTTCACGTAGAAAAGATCAATCCTGAATCAATGGGAACTCCAAACCTACACTATCAACCAGCTGATTGAGTGGAATAAACCCAACAATTTCATCCTCAATACTCCAACCTAATTCAGTATCCCAATAATCAGAACCAATAAACCCCAATCCATTCTCATAAAGAACAGCTACCAGATAATACCCCGCCTTCATTGGGTTCCCGGTTTGCCAGACCAGTGAAGAATTAACCATATCGCATCCTCAAAAACACTCTCTGAATTTCTCGGCAACAGGCACTAATTCATCCCTGACGTATCGTTCATTATTGAGCCTCTGGTGTGCACCATCCCAAATGATGTCAATCAATCAAACAAAACGCATTAGAGTCCATAAGACCTTCGCAGTAGATCAGGAAAATATCACTGGTTCTGTCATGTTGTCTGACAGGAACACCCCTTACTCTTAAACGTCCAGGATAAAGGTGGGCGTGCATGAGTTGGTTTTGCTTGGCTGATATCGGATACCCAATATCAACATCCCGACCAATCAATGTACCTGCCTTGCCTGTTTCCTTGTACACCTTGAATGCTTTCGCGATCTGACTGATACGCACATCTCGATTTGCTGCTTCCTGCAAAACAGCAGACAGAAGAACTCTTACCATACTCAGATTTCTTTAAATTCTTCTTTTGATTTGGCGTCCTTTTTGACAGCTTCCCTAGCCTTCTGCAAGGTAACTTTAAGTGATTCCGCTTCACTCAGGCTAAGACCTGATCGACTTTTCCTTCCTGATGAATCTTGCTGGACTGCTTTCATAATCAATTACTCTTTGACGGGGACTAACGGTTTGATCAAGAACTCTAACACAGAGTTTGTAACGCTAAAGACAAGCCACCTCAACCAAAAGCCACTCGTTGTTGATCTGATCTCAACATCTGGACAATCTTCTGAGGCTCTTTTGCCAGTAGATTAAGCAACACGCGAGCAGATCCACTGGGCTTTCTGTCCCCACGCTCCCAGTGTCGGAGAGTTGGTAGTTTAACCCCAACCGCCTGAGCAAACTCTTCCTGAGTCATATCCAGACTGGCACGAATATCTTTCACATCTAGAGGGGTAATCTCGTGAACAATAGCCCCGGCCTTGTTGCCCCGGGTAAAAGCTACAGCCTCATCCAGCCCCTGCATGATGTCATCAAATACCTGGTTCATATTATTTTCTCCCATTCACTTACCAGAACATTGGTCAATTTCTTCATCTGATTGCATTGAGCTTTAGTCAGGTTGTCCTGTTCGCCTTTGCCATACACCGTCAAGAGAAACAACGGAATATTAAGGTCTCGATGAAAGTAGATCACCCGGACTCCGCCACTTTTCCCGGTTCCTTCACGCCTCCAGCGAAGCTTACGAACACCTCCGGTTTCCCTGATCAACACCCCTGCTTTTGAGTTCTCGGCCAAATGACTGATGATGTCCCTTTGTTCCTGGTCACTCAGCAGGCTCTCAGCCCGTTTCCGATAGAGGGGCAATTCCACCACTGTCTGCATTAGAGTGTAATCCTTTGGATTAGTTTCAGCAAAGTATACCTAAGTCTCAGAAAAGCCCAACCTCACACGAATCGACCTTGATCTAATGAAGGACACAAACTCTTACTTGAATCTTTGAATGGATTGTATGTAATGTATGTATAATACAACATACATTACATACAAATAATACAAAAGAGCATACATATGGGTATCACCAGAGACGACATCATCCAAGCGGCAGAAGCTTTAGAACGAGACGGAGAGAAGGCCACAATGGCAAGCGTCCGTGAATTTCTTGGTGGCGGCAGTTTCGCTACCATCAGTCCTGTGCTGAGAGAATGGAAAGAAAGTCGCAAGACCACAACCGCAGTTGCCCTTGAGATGCCAGGGGAGCTGAAAACAGTGGCCGAACGTATGGAAACTGAGTTCTGGCAGACAGCCTCCAAACTGGCCAACGAAAAGTTAGTGACCGTTCAGGCTGAATCTGAAGCCACTGTCAGCGCCGCAGAAGACGAAAGAGACGAAGCCTTACAAGATATCGTCCGGCTGGAAAAAGAACTTTCAGTGGCCGCAGAAAGCCGACAGAACGCAGAAAGTGAGAAGATGGCCGCACACGAACAAACCAGCATTCTGAAAGCCGACCTTATCCGTCTGCAGGAACAACTAGCCTCCAGCAAAACCGAAGCCGGACAGCTGCGTGAAGAGCTCAGGCGCATGACCACAGAGAAAGATCGTCAAGCCGACGAAGCCTCCCGATTGCTTGGCCTCAACAGTGAGCTGAAACAACAGGTCAAGGACTGTCAAAAACAGGGAGAACAGTTGCGCCAACAACTCAACCAGGAAACCCTGAAGGCCACAAACCTTGAAAACAATATGCAGCACCTCATCGGTGAGAAAGAAATCCTCACAAAAAGCAACAGCAGCCAAGTTGCCGAACTCCTCAAGCTCAAGACGACTACATCAGGACTGGAAGCCCGAATAGACGACCGAAACATCAAGATCAACCAACTGGAAAAAAACAACAGCCAGCTCCAGGAAGACAGCAGACAGGCCGTCACCCTAAAAGCCGAACTGGAAGCCAGCAAGTCCAGAATCAAAGAACTATCAGAGGAAACCGGAGAGCTGAAGCAAGAGAACAAAGCGTTACACAAACAGACAGGGGAGCTAGAGGGGCAGTTGAGTGCTATGGAAAAACAGAGACTGGACAACATGGAACACAAATCAAAAAACAAATAACTACCCTATCGTCCGTAGAAAGTTCTCAAGGTCAACTCCTGAAACCACGGCCAGCCTTGTTTAGACCATGGCTGGCCACCTTGCTCAGCTCTTCTCCAGCCTCGCCAAAATCTCACTCTTGCGCCAAAAAGCTCTTGACCCCAGCTTCACCGCATCAGGCAACACGCCACTCTCTACGGCACGATACACACTGGTGCGCGACTTCAGGCCAGTCAGCGCCATGACCTCATGAATTTCCAACAAGCACTCATCCTCCAGCTGGAGCAACCAGGCCAAGCGGGACAACTCCCCCACCAGGCTCTCAAGTTGAACAGCCAACGCCTTCCGGTAGTTTCGATCCTTCCAACTACGTTTCACAGCGCCTGCCTCCAGCCGATCACAACGCCATTCAAGCGCTCCGCTTCAGCAACAGCGATCTGAAAAGAAACAGCGGAAAGCTCAATACACTCACGAACAGAACAGGCAGAAAGACGGGCAGTGTCACCATTGAGAACGGCAATGCGGTAAACCATGGTAAGGCTCCTTTGAGAGTTTGGAGCCTCCACTCGACAGACCAATGTCAAAACGGGAGGCCGGATTGTCAGGATTGGTCTTACCGGCCTCAAAGGATACCGGTGCACCCGAAGATGCTCCCAACAACCCGACCATAAACGGGCAGGTATGCGGTACAGGTACAAAAAAACCGCTGAACGCGGCTTGTACGCCTTTGAGATAGCCGGAGACCAATCCGGGCTTCAGATTTTGCTGAAGCAGTGAACAGAATACCTTTAAAAAACGACAACGGTCAACACGTGCTCAGACGCATATTAAAGCGATCTGACCAATGATTTGGGGAAGACCTACCAAGAGATCAGAAAGCAGAAAAAAGCCAATAGATGGCTTTAGAAGGCGGGAGAGAACTAGTCTACAACCAAAGCGACCACAGACAACAGGAAACAAAGAGAAAAAAACTACGCGGCGCATTACCATTGTGCCCCACTCAGCAACATACGCGCCTTGTTTCCGACCCGCTGTCTTGGCCTCGCTCGCTACGCTCGGTCACCCAAGCCATCGCACCGGGCTAGTGCTGTACTGGAAAAGCAATGGAACTGGATTCTAGCAAATGCAATACGCACGTATCCCACCATGTCACCCGTAAAAACGGGCTGTTACCTGATGTACACCGTATGGCACACTTTTTAGTCCAAAAAAAGATGCGTGTACTGGTTGTAAATAGTTCTCCTGCCAACTCCGCTGACACGCGCTACAGCAGCCTTCGTGACTTTCTTGCCTTGCGCTGTAAGCAGGCCAATGGCATCAATGATCTTGCTTTCCGTGGCGCTTCTCTGGAGTTCGTTGGTACGCCTCGCAGACAGCCTCTGCTTCTTTTTCAAATCCAATGGCAACTGGCTGGAAGCAAAGTCACCAGACATCACGCCTCGCCGAATCACCCTCCCTTCAGGCCAGTAGTTTTTCCAAACCCACTTGCCAACGCTCTTGGCCGTAGACTTGATCTCACTGTAAGGCAGGGGTTCTGGGAAAGTATTGTTATTCTCCGCATGTTCCAGCACCAGATTCATCCATGCCTGGTAACGGGTTCCCTGCTCACGATGCCAGGAGATATGGTCGTAAGCCCAGTAGCGCAGCCGGTTAAACAGAGCACAGTTTCGGCTTAGGCCATGGTATTCATCATTAGCCGCCTGTTTTCGAGTCCATCGCTTACGAACCAGGTCTACTGAATCAGCCAGATCTCCCAGCGAATACACATGTCTGTGCAACTCCCACACATGCCAGTCATCATGATATGGGTTCTTGGTAATGAAGTTGGTGTAACAGGCATCAGCCTTCAGAGCCTGTGTGTAGGCTTCCTGAACGGCAGAAGCATAAGCGATTGGCTTGGGATTGCCTGCCTCACTGGTACAGACTGACTCAATGGCGTAGGAAACATGAGCCCGTCGGTTATCCAGGTTACGTACAATCAAGTTCGGTTCTGGCAGCCTGACCTTTTCCCACATCAAGATATGCTCATGATCCTGATCAAACGTGAGCCAGTGACACATGGCAGGCGGATTGTGTTGCACATAACGTCGGCTGAAGGCGGAGTCCTTACTCCGTATAACCAGGCCATAATTCAAGTCGTTGGTGCAATAGGGTTTTTTTGGAGCAAGCTGATAGAAGCGATCTACCGGATCGAGGAGCTCAAGTTGCTCTGCTTGTGAGCTATTGGAATTTAACACTTGACCAACCATTTCATATTCCTTCTTGATTTGGCTGGCCGTGATCGTTATCTTAATCAGAGCTAGCCGCCTCCGCAAAGTCGAGCTTGCATCCCGAAAGGTCAGTGCTGCACACACTGGCCTTTCCTCGTTTAAGCGTCCGCTAATTAACGTATCCTATTTTTCCTTCCGAAAGAAACTTGTTTCACAAACTGGTACACTCGCCTTACACAATAGGCATCAGGTTGTACGCCATGAAAAACAATAAAAATAGAAAATATTTATCGCTGGTTTTGGGTGCTGTTTCAGTACTGGCTTTATCGGGGTGTGCCACTTTTGAAAACCCTTTTGCTCCACCAAAACGACAGATTCAGGACAATGCACTTTATTCTTCAAACAACCCTAACGGCGTCATCAATGTCGATCAGAACCTAGAATACCTCGGCATGGTGCCAGTCTCAGAGTGGGAAAGATACGCCAACAATACCGGCGGGTCGTACCAGTACAGAGACTCCTACATCTTCGCCTCAAAAGATGATGACAATGTCATCGACAAATCCGTCACCATAAACTTGTGGACTATTGGTTCAGGTTACTGGATACCAGGTTTTGAAAAAGATGGATTCGTTCAAATTGATAAATACATTCGCGGCAACCAAAGATTTGATACTGGAGTCTTTCACACCACTATAACAAGAGACGACGACGTTTCTATGTATCTCGAGGACAGTAATTATCTATTGCCATCCTGCATGGTCTTCAAGAGCTATCAAAAAGTATTTTCACCAGGAAGAAACGCCAAAAATAAAATGACCATTTCTTACGGGGAGCCCATTCTTTGCGAAAAAACCATCATGTTTCTACCTGAAAACAAGAATACTGAACGCACTCAAGCCTTTCTGAAAGCATTCAACAAGAAGGCCGACTCGTCTTTCCAAACCGTAAGTTTTAACTGAGAGCGTTTAATAAATCCTGTCAGTTCGTCCTAAGAAAGCAAACCTTTAACATGGCTACCGTAGTCTCCAACACCATAGCTGGCAGGTTCCCACATCCAGTTATTGACGGCTTGAGGTTGGCTACTAGGTGCTGTAGCCACACGAGAACCAGAATCTCTATTACCTGGAGTAAATGCGGCTACGGCATTTGAGCGCCTGTTTTTAGATGGGTCGATGCCATAACGGCTTTTTGCATAATCAGCTTGCACTGCATAATCAACAGCATTAATAGCAGTGTTTGTTAATAAACCAGCAGGCCCAAAACTTTTAGCCACTGCTCCTACTGGCGCTAATCCGGTTCTCTGACTTTGTACTTCATTGTACCCCCGCTCTTCGTTGGGTGTCATTCCAAAAGTGGACACCTTGCCATAAGCATCTACGGGGCCTTCTGCTCCAACAATGCTACCAACGGTTCTTGCACCAGCTACATCCAATGCAGTTTGTGCACCTCGCTTTTGCCCAACATTGGCAGCTTTTTCTCTGCTTCTATGGCCAGGCCCAGACCAGCCAATCTCACCTAACTCCGTCACGCCTGGACTCGTTAATCCAAGGCTGTTTGCTATTCCTCCAAACGCACCCAACGCTGAAGATCGACGCCCAGCACCTACCGTTGATCCCGGTCCACGTCCTTCCCGGCCGCCAGAACCGGAAACACCACCATTACCACCCCTTCCCATGCCTGAAGGCGAATTTCCTTGACCAGTACCCTCTGAGGCATCACCCGCTCCAGCTCTGCCTGCGGGCCCATCTCCCCGGCCTCTACCTCCGCTAGAAGAACCATTTCCTTCGCCACGCCCACCAATACCAGACGGACCATTACCACGACCAGCACCTTCAGATGCACTACCTCCGCCTGCCCGTCCTCCGGGACCGTCACCAAATGCCATAGCTTTCACCTCAGTAGAAAACGTACTCTAAGGAATTTCACTGGCAGCACTTCACCAACACTGCAGAATTTTTAAGGTGAATCACAAATAACAACACTTTTATCTTGGCAGATTCCAACACCAGTACAGGATGTTTTGCCATCAGCTTTTCAAGCTGTTTCTGCTTAATCAGCTGCCGATACTCATGCTGACCATCAAAGCTCCAGGACTCCGGACAACGTTGCACCAGAAAGAGGATTTGTGACCTGACATCACCGTGTCTGGAAAATTCAAATAATTGATTCTTTTCCTCTAATGTTGAGCTCAACATTTCCTGTCTCCCTTTTGCCATCGCCCAACCCAAGGCTTTGTGCTCCAGCTGTTTTTTCATCAGAGTCGAGTAGCCGATCCCCAACCCTTGAGCAATCTGTTTTTTTGAACAGCCTTCCAAAGCCAGTTGCTTTGCTCTCAAACGCACATCAGTCGTGACCTTGAAGGGAGGTCGACCGTTCTTTTTCATGTTTCGGATTCCCCCTTTTTTAAGTGGTCTAATAATTCTACAAACGTCCACTGACGAGACCATTTACCGAGGCTAGAATGGGTTTTGAATCTACTCTTGGAAACTTAAATTTCCCACCCGTGAAAACTTCGCCGATGAATTACGCTGGAGGCTTTGCAAATAGCCATGTCAGATACCCTAATCCGGCATTTACCCGACTTCAAAGACTCGTTTGAGTTCTTCGAGCTATACGACATTAGCCAACCAAGTTTCACCACTTACCGAAAGGCCTTGAAGTACTTCGGCCAGTGGCTCGACGAACGACACTTAGCCGGCGACCTGCCATTGTCTCCAGAAACAATCAAAGACTACCTCTTTGACCTGGTGAACCAGAAACTCAAACCCAGCACCATCAACCAGCGCAGAATGGCTATCACCTGGCTCCACCGCATGAACGGCTACACCGACGAAACCAACCCAATGTACCATCCCTCATTGAGACGCATCAGCAAGCAGGTCAGGCAAGTCCGGGCAAGCCGTGACCTGTCCAACAAGCCTGAACAGAAAGAACCGATTCGTATCAGTGACTTGAAAAAGCTCTGCCGTAAATGCCCAACCGACACCTTACACGGACTGCGCAACCGAGCACTGCTCCTGATCGGTTTCGCCACTGGCCTTCGTCGCAGTGAGCTGGTTAACCTGGACGTGAAAGACATCAAGGCCATACCCAACACCCATACTGCAGAAGTATTCATCACCAAGTCCAAGCGTGACCAGCTGGCAAAAGGCCAGACTGTCATCATTGACGCCCCCGGCAATCGCCACTGTCCTGTTGCTGCCGTTAATGCCTGGCGGGAGGCTGCCCAGATCACTACCGGAAAACTGTTCCGACGCATACGGGGAAAGCTGGCCGTCCAGGAGTGTGCTATCCAGCCTGACAGTGCCGCCGACATCATCAAGGCTTACTGCAAGAAGGCAGGACTTAACCCAAAGCTTTATTCAGGCCACTCGCTACGACGTGGCGTATTGATCTCAGCGATTGAAAAGGGATGCTCTCTGAACGACGTAAAGCGCCATGCCCGACATAGCCAAGCCAGCACCACAGAACATTACCTGGGCGATGCGGTATCCACTCGAAATGTGACCAAAGGGCTGTTCAAATGAGACAGCGAGCCATGATCCCTTCGTGTCCATTTGATTTATACCCGATATGGCAGAACCCCAACCGCTCATAATAACATGAGAGTTTCTTAAAAACGGTTGGCTTATCTTGTGAAAACTGTTCAAACATCGCTCGTGATTGCCAGTAACCACTATCAGTTACATCTTTAAACTGCAAAGGAAACGGCTTTAATACCATCAATCCAACTAACTGTCCTGCAAAGAGATCAACAACACCTTCTACCAAACGTCCTACAAGACCTTTTCCCCGATAATTAGGCGAGATTGAAATCCAGTCAAGAATGATGATGTTGACGGCCTCTGGCGGCAATCTTGGAAACGCCTTCGCAAGGTAAGGCTTGAGACTCAATGAATCTTCTGTTTCATTGTACAACGCTTGATAGAAATCAAGCGTTGTCGCCTTCTGATTAAACAAGTCGAATGCCGTATAGCCATGCTCCAGTCCCGAATAAACATCTATGAGAAAGAATTGTGCCCGTCCGGCAGTGACTACAGAGAAGTTGTTTCTCTCGATCGATTGGAGTTCACAATCAATGATTGTGAAATACCGATCAACGTCGTCGTGCAAAGGCCGAAGCACTTTATGAGTAACGGAATACAACAATTTAGCCATTATCACCTCA